>NZ_JBMCZA010000202.1:45921-49933 GCF_048654705.1 Nocardioides sp. CPCC 206348 | reverse complement strand
GGGCGGCGGAGCCTGTTGGAGATGCGAGGACGGCGGGCGCTGCGAGCGATAGCGCAGGATCACGTCGCCGGGCACCTTGCCAACGGCGTACCCGAGGACGGCCGCGGCCCAGCTGGACGCGGCCTGGTCATCGCCGCCGCGATCGCGGGCCAACCGCTGACCGGCCGCCTCGACCGCGCGGACCGGGTCGGCGCCGCCGTCGATCATGGCCGTGAGCGGGGTCAGGACATCGAAGCGAACCGCGTCGACGAGCAGGTTGATGTCACCGGTGCTGGCCTGCTCCTCCTCGAGGACGTCGTCCAGAACACCCCGGAACCCGTTCGCGTCCGCGAAGATCGAGGTGCCGTGGGCGGTGACGAGTTCCCGGATCGCCTCGTGGAGTTCCATGCCGTTGACTCAGACCGTGGAGCCGAGCTCGCTGGCGAGGCCCGAGGCGCGCTCGGCGACCTCGGCAGCCGTACGCGGGCGCGCCGCGACGTCGGCGCTGAGGCACGACTCGATCAGGGTCCGGGCAGCAGGCGGGAGCGAGTCGGAGAGCGTCGGCTGCGAGGCCAGGATCGAACGCACGAGCAGCAGCGGCTCGGTGCCCTTGAGGTCGCCGTAGACGCCCTTGCCGGTGATCGCGAAGTGCAGCGACGCGCCCAGCGACCAGATGTCGCTGGCCCGGGAGGCCTGCGCCCCGAGCATGATGGCGGGGTCGGTGAACTCCAGGCCGATCTGGCCCAGGCCGGTGGTGACCATGCCCGGGGAGAGCAACTGGGAGAGGCCGAGGTCCGCCAGTCGACCACCGTCGTCGGCGAGCAGGATGTTCGCGGGCTTGATGTCGCGGTGGGCGATGCCGCGCTCGTGCAGGGCGTGCGCAGCCAGCGCCGCGTCGCGGACGGCCGCCACCCGACGGTCCGTCCCGATCTCGACGTGCGGGTTCTCCAGCGAGCCGTGCGGGAGGTACTCCATCGCGTAGTAGAACGCTCCGCCGTGGCGGCCTGCGTCGTACACGGCGACCAGACGGTCGGAATCGGCGACGCTGAAGTGCTTGAGCTCGCGGGTCGCGCGCCGGAAGGCATCGTCCGAGGTCGGGCCGGCGATCACCTTGACCACGACCTCCTCGGCACCGATGCCCAGGCGGGCCGGAGCCTTCGAGAGGTAGTTCGTGCCGTAGTTCGACTCGCCCAAGGGGCGCACGAACTCGTAATCAGCGATTCCCTGCACTCGATCCTCCATGACTGTCGGGCAGCCGCGACGCGACCGGACTCCAGCATGGCACGATGCCACGGGTCCTTCACCCCGAAACCCCTACGTCGCGCCCCGGAAGTGCAAGGATTCAGCAAGCGCCGCATCGGGTAGCGGGTGTAGCGTTCCGCACGCATTCAGCGATCTAGGAGGCACGTTGATCGAGCCCTCTGCAGCATCCGTGGTCCCCACGACTGACCCCTCGACGTATTTGCCCGCCCAGGCCATCACCGGTGACCTGACGGACCAGATGCTCGAGACGGACTTCTGGACCGACGACCTGGTGGCGGCGGCAGGCATCCCGATCGTGGACGTCCCCTTCGTGACCGTCGGGTCGGGCATCGGCAGCTTCGTCACCGTCGACTACCTGCGCATCGCCGGCGTCCCGACGTCGCAGATCCGGGTCCTGGGCACGCTCGACAAGCCGTGGCAGACCTACGAGTACCTCACCCGGGTCTCGCAGGTGCCGCGGCCGGAGCGACTGCGCTCGGACTCGGCATCGCGCCCCGACAACATCTGGGGCTTCCCGTCGTACGGCTTTGCCGAAGGCGTGCGCAAGTTCAACATCAAGGTCCTGTGGCAGCTCTTCAGCGAGCCGATCTTCGCCGATTACTACACGCCCAAGGCCGGCAACGTCTTCGAACAGCTCGAGCGCGAGGCGAACCGCATCGGGTACGACGAGATGCTGGTCAAGGGCCTGGTCCGCATCGTGCGCCGGCGGTACGGCGGCGGGTACTTCACGATCCTGACGCCCCCCGAGGGCGCGTCGGCCACCAAGCGGGTGGCCTTCCGGTCACAGTACGTCCACGTCGCCGTGGGCTACCCCGGGCTGAAGTTCCTGCCCGAGCTCCAGCGCTACCGCACCGAGCACAACGACTACCGGCACATCGTCAATGCCTACGAGGCACACGAGCACGTCTACGAGCGACTCATGCAGGTCCCGAGCACCGTCGTGGTGCGCGGTGGCGGCATCGTGGCCTCGCGGGTGCTCCAGCGCCTGATGGACGACCGGCTGCTGCACGGTGCGCAGACCAACATCGTCCACCTGTTCCGGACCTACATCAACGGGCCCAACGACGGCTACGGCAACGAGGGCGACGCACGCCCCGGCGGCGGCAAGCCGCGGATGTTCATGCGTCGCCGTGGCGGCGACGGGTGGGCCTACCAGGGCTTCAACTACCCGAAGTCGGTGTGGGGCGGGCAGCTCAAGGCCCAGGTCCGCAAGCTCGAGGGCGAGGAGCGCGCCGAGCTCTACAAGCGGATGGGTGGCACCAACACCCCGTGGCGCAAGCTGTGGCAGAAGCAGATGAACCAGGGCCGCCGCGAGGGCTGGTACACGCCGGTCGTCGGCGCGGTCGAGGACATGCAGCCGAGCGGTGAGCGGATCGTGAACCACGTCCGCACCGCGCAGGGCACCATCCCGATCGAGGCGGACTTCGTCATCGACTGCACCGGGCTGGAAGCCGACATCGCCGAGCACCGTCTGCTCAAGGACCTGCTCGAGCACGGTGGCGTGACCCGCAACCCGGTCGGGCGGCTCAACGTCGACCGCTCGTTCGAGCTGATCGGCACGGCCTCCGGTGCCGGCGCGATGTACGCGTCCGGGTCCTCGACCCTGGGGGGCTACTTCCCCGGCGTCGACACGTTCCTGGGACTGCAGGTCGCTGCGCAGGAGATCCAGGCCGACCTGCGCAAGCGCGGCTTCGGCAAGCGGATCGGGCCGGTGCGCTCGACGCTGCAGTGGTGGAAGTGGCTGGCAGGGAGCGCCCCGTGAGCGACGCTGCCCACCCGACCCTCCAATTCAGCAAGGGAGTGCGCTGATGTTGCCCACCCTGAACGGCCGGTTGCAGACCCGCATCTTCATGCTCGTCGTCTTCGGCGGTCTGATCACCCTGGCGCTCACGCCGATCCTGCCCGGCGACCCCGACTACAAGACCACGTACATCATCCTGGCGACCGTGCTGGTGCTCGGGATCGTGTGGGAGCTGATCTACCACGGGATCCAGCAGTTCCGGTGGGAGAAGGACTGGCCGACGATGTTCGGCCTCATCACCGCGCTCAACGAAGGGGCGCTGGTCTGGCTGCTGCTCGACCTCGAGCTGGTCCCCGGCATCGACGGCATCCCCGACTTCTGGGCGTTCCTCATCGACTTCTCGGTCATCTGGTTCGTGGTCTGGATCTGGACCAACGGGCCCATGCGCGTTCCGTTCATCCGGTGGCGCTTCTTCGGTGGAAGGATCATCTGATGCCCATTCCCGCCACATCCGCAGAGGACTGGTCGAGCGCGACCGTCGTACCCGGTCCCGGCGAGGGCACCCTCGCCCGGATCGGGCCGGTCGTCCTCCTCGTCGGCTCCGACCAGCCCACGGTGGTCAAGCCCTACCTCGAGCACGCCCAGATCGTCGCGGCCAACGGCGGCCAGGGTCGCCAGCTGGTGCGGGGCTATGCCCTGATGCTGTCGACCGCGGTCGAGCAGTCCCCCGGCTTCGCCGCGCTGGCTCCGCACTCCACCGGCCTGGCCGTGTTCGTCGACGGTGACGTCACGGTCACCATCAACGACCAGACGATCTCCGGCGCCGACTCGCTCGCGTGGGTCGAGCGGCTGATCCCGTGGCCGGTCGAGTCGGTGACGGTCACACTGCCCGGCGCTGCCGCGCCGGCCGACGGGTCGACGTACCGCCTCGACGGCGGCGTGATCCCGGCCGGTTCCTTCACCCTGCCCTCGGGTGCCGGCGACGCCATGATGGTCGTCGAACCCGTCGCGATGACCGACGAGCCGATG
>NZ_JBMCZA010000202.1:45101-45862 GCF_048654705.1 Nocardioides sp. CPCC 206348 | reverse complement strand
ACCCCCGTCTCCGACGCCGCCGCCGCGATGGTGGTCCCGGTCGCCGCTCCCCCGGCTCCTCCCGCTCCGCCCGCGCCCCCTGCACCTCCGGCTCCGGCTGCGCCCGTCGCACCACCGGCCGGTCGCCCGCTGCCGCCGGTTCCGGCCGACGAGCACGTCAACTTCCAGTCGGTGCTGATCAGCGACGTCGACGACGACATGGACGACTTCGAGCCACTGCCGATCGTCGAGAGCGCTGCGCAGGTCATGGAGGACAGCCCCGGCGAGCAGGTCCGGGGCGTCTACTGCAAGAACCGCCACTTCAACGACCCGCGCGTGCTCTTCTGCGCCGTGTGTGGCATCAACATGGTGCAGCAGACCCCGGTCCTGGTGAACGGCTCACGGCCGCCGCTGGGCGTGATCGTGCTCGACGACGGCTCCGTCTTCCAGCTCGACACCCCCTACCTCCTCGGTCGGGACCCGAGCGGCGACGAGCGCATCCACGGCGGCGAGTTCCGCCCGCTGCCGATCATCGACCAGTCCAACCAGGTCTCGCGGGTCCACGCCCGTCTGGAGATGCGCGGCTGGGACGTCGTCCTGATCGACAACAACTCGACCAACGGCACGTTCGTGCACGTCCCGAAGACCCCGGACTGGGTGCGGATGCAGCCCGGCGCCGAGCAGGTCCTGGTCCAGGGAACGCGCGTGCGCATCGGTCACCGGACGCTGGCGTTCAACACCCACGCCGGCGCCTCACACTAGATTCACACTGACGCTGTCGT
>NZ_JBMCZA010000202.1:42289-45091 GCF_048654705.1 Nocardioides sp. CPCC 206348 | reverse complement strand
CGGATGCAGCCCGGCGCCGAGCAGGTCCTGGTCCAGGGCACGCGCGTGCGCATCGGACACCGGACGCTGGCGTTCAACACCCACGCCGGTAGCTCGAGCTGAGCGCCGGCTACTGACCGCCGAGCCCAACCCCGCCCACCAGCGGGGCAACTGGCACGCCCGGAACGCCGTGGATCGACCTTCCGTGCAACGTCGGCGAGGTCGTCGGTCAATGGGCGACACACCGCCATCATTGTGATCGGGGAACATCTGATGAACCTGGTTGATCAAGAGTTCCCCAATGAGGAGCAGCGGACTGCGCGGCCAGTTGCGAGCTGACGTCAGGCGCCGACCGTGGCCCCCAGCGGTACGACGGCGAAGTCCACCGGAGCAGCGTCGAGCTCGGCGCGCACCCGGATCCCGGGCGTGCCCGACGCCGTGAACGACCCCAGCTCCGTGGGGACGGCGGCCAGCGGGCCTGCTTCGACGTCCGGCTCGGCCAGCCGGACTCCGCGCTCGGCGAGGGCGTTGCGGGCCGCCGCCTGACGGCGACCACCGTCGCCACGGACGTCGAGCGTGGTGCCGCGGGACACCGCGATCCGTGCGCCGAGGACGATCGCTGCCTCGCCGCTGACGTCACCGGACCAGTGCACGATGACCGGAGCGTCGGCGTCCTGGGTCGGGGTACCCGCGGGCACCACCGCGACGGGCGACTCGTTGGCGGCGACGACACCGTCGAGCGACGGGTCGTCGGACCAAGCGACGAGGCCCTGCGGCTTGAGCACGGCGACCAGTTCGACGAGGTCCTGCTCGACGTCAGCGCTGGCGTGGGCGATCACCCGGACCGGGATGCCGATCTCCTCGCCACGACGTACCAGCACCTGCTGGCGCTCCATCGCGGAGGCCATCTCCGCCAGCTCCAGGGACAGTCCGCTGCCCACTTCGAGTGCCCGGCCCTGCGGCTGCAGGTCCGCGACCACGATCTCGGCGGGCCGTGCGCCGGCGAGCTGGGCGGCGGCGATCTCGACCAGGACCGAGTCGTCCTGGTCGGTGCGGGACAGCACGAGGATCCGATCCACGGCTTCGGCACCCAGGGCAGCGCGCTCCGCCTCGGCGATGTCGCGGGCCACCCGGCGTTGGGGATAGGTGAAGCCCAGCAGCGGTCCGGTCATCACCGTGGTCACCAGCGCCATGATCACCATGAGGGTGAACAGCTCGGGGCTGAGCAGGCCCTTCTCGAGGCCGACGTTGAGGATGATGAGCTCGGTCAGGCCGCGGGTGTTCATCAGCAGGCCGAGCGAACTGGCCTGCCAGTGCGGCACCTTCTGGATCCGCGCACCGACGTACGCACCGACGTACTTGCCGACGATGGCGACGGTGAGGATCGCGAGCAGCGGGATGAGGTGCTTCACGCCGAGGCCCTGGATGTTGACCTTGAGGCCGGAGATCAGGAAGAACACCGGCAGCAGGAGCAGGACCGAGATCTGCTCGAGGCGGACCAGGATCTCGTGGCGCATGGCGGCGGCCTGCTCGTGCGGGATGATCGCGCCGAACAGGAACGCCCCGAAGATGTAGTGGATGCCGAGCACCTCGGTGGTGGCCGCGAAGAGCAGCAGGCCGACGAGCACCACCGACATGATGGTCGGGGTCAGCTCCCCCGCCTTGTGGTACGCCTTGGTGAGGGTGCCGAGCGCGGGACGGACCACGAAGATCGCGACCAGCACGAACGGGATCGCAAGGTAGATCGCCCAGCTCGGGAGGTGGCCGTGGCCTCCGTCGACACCCGCGATCGCCAGCACCACCGCGAGCAGCGTCCACGCGATGATGTCGTCGGTGGCGGCGCAGGCCAGTGCGAGTCCGCCGGTCTCGGTGCGGTGCATGCGGCGGTCGGTGAGGATGCGGGCGAGCACCGGGAAAGCGGTGATCGACATCGCCGCACCCATGAACAGTGCGAACGGCCAGAAGTCGGCGTCGGCCGGCTTGAGCGCCTCGGTCGCATTGCTGTTGACGAAGATGTGGGCGAGTCCGATGCCCAGTGTGAAGGGCAGCAGGATCGAACAGATCGACACCGAGCCGGCGACCTTCTCGCGCCCCTTGATCAGCTTGATGTCGAGCTCGAGGCCGACGACGAACATGAACAGCACCAGCCCGACCCGCGCCAGCACGTCCAGGTAGCCGCGCTGGTCCAGCGGGAACAGCTCCTGGCTCAGCTCCATCCCGAGCAGGCTCGGACCGAGGAGCACGCCGGCGCCGATCTCGCCGACGACCGGCGGGATGCCGATCTTGGAGACGGCCTTGCCGGCCAGTCGGGCCACCACGATGATCAACGCCAGCTGCGCGAGGATGACCGAGATGTCGAGCACGGGCCCCTTCGCAGGGGCCGCCAGCAGCGCGTTGAAGTCGAACAAGGTGAGCCTCCTGGGACGGGGGGTGCGCAGGTCAGACTAGGGGCTTGTCCCCCGAAAATGCAGGGTTCCACCTCCTGCACGGCAGGAATCTCAGGTGGTGTCCCACCGGAACAGTCGCGCTGCCAGCCCCGTGACCACGATCGCGAACGTCGCGAGGATCGCCAGCGGCACCAACGCGGCCGACGGTCCCTCACCCCGGACCATGACGTCGAGCATCCCGGTGTTCAGGTGCTTGAGCGGCAACAGCTCCGAGAAACGCTGCAACCACTTCGGCGCCGCGTCGAGCGGGAAGAACGAACCACTCAGGAACGCCATGGGGAGCACCAGGAAGTTCGCCAGGTTGACCGCACCCTCCGTGGTCTTGGCCAGCGCGCCCGCGAGCAGGCCCAGCGCCATGAAGCACAACGTGCCGACG
>NZ_JBMCZA010000202.1:41416-42279 GCF_048654705.1 Nocardioides sp. CPCC 206348 | reverse complement strand
GGGAAGAACGAACCACTCAGGAACGCCATGGGGAGCACGAGGAAGTTCGCCAGGTTGATCGCACCCTCCGTGGTCTTGGCCACCGCGCCCGCGAGCAGGCCCAGTGCCATGAAGCACAACGTGCCGACCACCACCAACGGGATCGCCATCCACCACGAGCCGGTCAGGGTGAGCCCGAACGCCGCGGCACCGAGACCCAGGAAGATCGCGAGCTGGCCGAGTGCGATCAACAGCGTGACCGTCACCCGCGCCCCCACGATGGTCCCCGTCGTGACCGGGGCGAGCTGGAGGCGGCGCAGCAACTTGGACTGGCGCCAGCCCTGCAGGGTGGCCGCCGCGCCGATCGCGGCGCTCATCGCAACCGCCCAGCCCAGGAGTCCGGGTGTGACGTACTGGATGGTGCTCAGGGAGTCGTCCTCGACCTGCTCCGCTTCGAAGCCGAACTTCGGCGGCTGGCCCGTCGCTGCGACGTTGGCGCCGTCGACGAACGCCCGCAACGTGCCCTGCGTGATGGCCGCCTTGACCTGGTCGGTCTGCGTGTAGTGCGCGATCACCTTGTCGCCGCGCTGTTCGAGCGCAACATCCGCGTCGCCCTTGCGGACCTCCTCGAGCGCGGCGGCCAGGTCGTCGTCCTTCGTGACCTCGAAGGTCTCGTCGAACGCGCCCCGGGCGCCGTCGGACAGGTCGTCGATCAATGCCACGTGGCCGACCTGGATCAGGTCGACCTTCGACTGGTCCTGGTTGGCGAAGAGTCCACCGAAGAGGACCAGGAACATCAGCGGGAACAGCACCGTGAAGAACACCGAGGCGCGGTCACGCAGGAAGCCGCGCAGGATCGCCAGGGAGAGCGCCCAGAACGGTCC
>NZ_JBMCZA010000202.1:17662-41406 GCF_048654705.1 Nocardioides sp. CPCC 206348 | reverse complement strand
ATCAGGTCGACCTTCGACTGGTCCTGGTTGGCGAAGAGCCCGCCGAAGAGGACCAGGAACATCAACGGGAAGAGGACCGTGTAGAACACCGAGGCACGGTCACGCAGGAACCCGCGCAGGATCGCCAGGGAGAGTGCCCAGAACGGTCCCCACGTCCGAGCCGTCATGCGCGGTACTCCCGGCCGGTGAGTGACAGGAAGACGTCTTCGAGGGTGCCCGGGGTGTCCAGCTCGCTGATCAGCACACCAGGTGTCTCGAACCGGAGGATCCGGCCGCGGTCCATCACCGCGACCCGGTCACAGAGCGCCTGGGCCTCGTCCATGTAGTGCGTCGTGAGGACGACGGTCCGGCCACTGTCGTTGATCGACGCGAGCAGGTCCCACAGGTTGCGCCGCGCCTGCGGATCCAGCGCCGCGGTCGGCTCGTCGAGGAACACCACTTCCGGGTCGTGCACCAGCGCGCACGCGATCGACAGGCGCTGTGCCTGGCCGCCCGAGAGGTCCTCCACCCGCGTGTCGACCTTCTCGGCGAGCCCCACGCGCTCGAGCCACTCGTCAGCGGGGCCGGCGCCGACGCCGTACAGACTGGCGAAGGTGCGGATCTGTTCGCGCGTCGTCAACCGTTCGAAGAACGACGACGCCTGCAACTGGACGCCGATCCGGGGCCGGAGCCCCGCATTGCGCGGCCAGACCGGCTCGTCGAGGACGTGGACCTCCCCACCGTCGGGACGCCGCAGCCCCTCGATCATCTCGAGCAACGTCGTCTTGCCTGCGCCGTTCGGACCGAGGACACCGACGAACTCGCCGTCGTGGACCTCGAGGGAGACACCGTCGACGGCGATCAGGTCGCCGTAGGTCTTGGTCAGGTTCCGAGCACTGATCGCTGCCATCGCGCACGACTCTAGAACGATCCACCAACAGCGACGCCAACCGATACGGTCACGACCCATGGACGACGCCAACCCGAACCCTGACGACGAGAGCGACGCCGTACTGCTCGCGTTCGGCGACGGCGACCGGCTGGGAGCCATGGAGCGTGCGCGGACCTGGCTCGCGACCCACCCCGATGACAGCCGGATGTGGACCAACGTGGCGGCGTTCCACTTCGACGAGGGCCGAGACGCAGAGGGCCTCACCGCGATCCGGCGCGCCGTCACCATCGACCCGGACGACCTGGACGCGTGGTTCCTGTACGCGATCGCCCCCACGCCCCCCGACGGTGACGACGAGGAACGGTTGCTGGCCGCGCGACAGATGATCCGCTTGGCACCTGCAGTCTCCGAGGGCTACTACATCGAGTGCCGGTTGCTGAGGGCGCGCGGCGACCTCAATGCGGCCCTCGACGTCCTGGAGCTGATGCACCGCAACGTTCCCGGTCCCGACTCACCGCTACCTGGCCTCGATGCGCCGCCAATACGCTCGGCCCACCTGCTGCCCGGCGTCATCGTCCGGTCCTACGCGAGCCTCACGGAGAGCGACTGGCCCGACGTCCGGATCGCGGCCCTGACCTGGAGCCAACTCGATCCCGGTTCCGCCCGAGCATGGTTCCACCGCGGACTGGCCGAGTTCAGGGAGTACCACTACGACCGCGCGGTTCCCCTGCTCCGCAGGGTGACCGAGATCGATCCGACCCATCTGGAGGGCTGGATCACGCTTTCCTACGCCATCAGGAACAGCAGCGGCAGCGTGGCGGAGCAACAGGAGGCGGCGCACCGGGCGCTCGCCCTCGACCCCGACGACCCCCACGCACGCAAGGCCGTCACGGCGGGACCCGCGCCCACGTTCGACCCCGACGTGCGCGACCACTTGCCGTCCTTCGTGGCCGCCTTCGCCACCCTGGCCTGCCTGCTCGGCTGGTTCGTCGCCCACCAGGGCGGTCTGGGGACCGCGCGGCCACCATCCCGTCCGGGACAACCCTGGGCAGGCCTCCTGCTCACGCTGCCGGTACTGGCCCTGGTCGTCACCGGCTTCCTCGCGGTCCTGGGCGGTGGAAGGACGATCCTGCGAGCCGTGGGCCGCACCACGTGCTCCGTGTACTGCCTGTCGGTCGTGGTCACGCTGCTCTCCGGCTGGCTCCTGCTGGCGCCGCGGGACGTGATGCAGCACGGCGCGAACATCGCCTACCCGGCGCTGTGGGTCCTGGCAGCACCGCTGGTGCTGGGCACCCTCCTGGGCTGGCGATTCCTCGCCGCCGGGCGCATCTCAGGCCAGTAGCCCGCGCACCACCCGCAGGCCGACCGAGACCTTGGCGATGTCGCTCGGCTCGTCCGTGCAGACCGCGGTCAGGGCTGCGACCGCCCGCTCGATGACGCCGCCCGTCTCGGCCTCCCACGCCGCGACCCTGCGGTCGGCGGCCTCGTGCGGGTCGGCGGACTCGTCGTCGACCGTCTCTGCGGTCGCGGCGAGCACCTTCCCGGTGAGCTGGGCGTGGACGGCGTGCAGGTCGTCGCGCAGGGCGGCCCGGGCCATGGTCTGCCACTGGTCGGCGCGCGGCAGGTCGACGATCCGCTGCTGCAGTGCCGACACCCCGAGCCGCTCCCCGAGGACGAAGTGCACCCGGGCCACGTCGGCCGGGTCCAGTCCGTCGCGGACGGCGATCTCGACGACGTTGAGCAACGCATACGCGACGTCGTACGACGCCACGCGGGCCGCGAGCTCGGCGGGGACCTGCTGCGTCTCCAGCGAACGACGTCGCGCCTCGTAGGCAGCCAGCTCGGCGCCGGTCAGCAGGTGCGGCAGCTCGAGCATCGTGGCCTGGACCGGCTCAGCGAACAGTTCGACGGTCGCCTGGCTGTCCAGCGGCGGACGCCGGTTGGTGAGCAGCCAGCGCGAAGCGCGCTCGACGAGCGTGCGCATCTCCACCCGCATCCGGGTCTGGACGGACGCGTCGAGCACGTTGTCGAACTCCTCGAGCTCCTTGCGCAGCGGCAGCGATCCGTAGATCTCGCGCGCGACGAAGTTGGCCCGCGTCAGCTCGGCGGCACTCGCGCCCGTCTCCCCGGCCAGCCGCGGCCAGTAGGTCATGCCGGCGCCGTTCACGAGGTCGTTGACCACCTGGGTCACGATGATCTCCCGCCGCAGCGGGTGTGCCCCGACCTGCTCGCGGAAGCCCTTCTGCACCGGCTCGGGGAAGTAGGACTCGAGGTCCACGGTGAGGTACGGGTCCTCGGGGAGGTCGGAAGCGAGCAGCTCCTCGGCCAGCACGATCTTCGTGTAGGCCATCAGCACGCACAGCTCCGGCTGGGTAAGCACACCACCGGCCTCCAGGCGCCGCTTCACC
The DNA here is from genome assembly GCF_048654705.1 of Nocardioides sp. CPCC 206348. NCBI lineage: Bacteria > Bacillati > Actinomycetota > Actinomycetes > Propionibacteriales > Nocardioidaceae > Nocardioides > Nocardioides sp. CPCC 206348. The sequence goes on along the minus strand of NZ_JBMCZA010000202.1, from coordinate 38,127 downwards.
TCGCGGGTCGTCGGCAAGGCCTCCAGGTCACGGTCGAGCAGGCCCTCGGTCTCGAGGTGGTGCATCCACTGCTCGTGCACGTGCAACAACGAGGGCGCGTTGCGGGCCGCATTGGCGAGCGCGAGGTTCTGGTCGTAGTTGTCGCGCAGCACGAGGTCGGCGACCTCGTCGGTCATCGACGCGAGCAGCTCGTTGCGCTGCTTGCCCGTGAGGTCGCCCTCGAGCACGATCCGGTCGAGCAGGATCTTCAGGTTCACCTCACGGTCGGAGGTGTCGACCCCGGCCGAGTTGTCGATGAAGTCCGTGTTGATCCGGCCCCCGTCGACGGCGTACTCGATCCGGCCGCGCTGGGTGCAGCCCAGGTTGCCGCCCTCCCCCACGCACCGCACGCGCAGCTGGCCACCGTCGACACGGATCGCGTCGTTGGCCTTGTCGCCCGCGTCGGCGTTGGTCTCGGTCGACGCCTTGACGTAGGTGCCGATGCCGCCGTTCCAGAGCAGGTCGACGGGAGCGAGCAGGATCGCCCGCATCAGCTCGGCCGGCGTCATCTTCTCGACGTGACCGGCGATCCCGAGGGCCGCGCGGATGTGGTTGCTGATCGGGATCGACTTGGCGGTTCGCGGGAAGACCCCGCCGCCCTCGGAGATCAGGGACTTGTCGTAGTCCTGCCAGCTCGACCGCGGCAGGGCGAAGAGCCGCTGGCGCTCGACGAACGACGTCGCGGCGTCGGGCTCCGGGTCGATGAAGATGTCGCGGTGGTCGAACGCGGCCACCAGCCGGATGTGTTCGGAGCAGAGCATGCCGTTGCCGAACACGTCGCCGGACATGTCGCCCACGCCGACGACGGTGATGTCCTCGGTCTGGCAGTCGACGCCCATCTCGCGGAAGTGGCGTCGTACGGACACCCACGCACCCTTGGCGGTGATGCCCATCGCCTTGTGGTCGTAGCCGACCGAACCACCGCTGGCGAACGCGTCGCCGAGCCAGAAGCCGTACTCCTTCGAGACGCCGTTGGCGATGTCGGAGAACGTGGCGGTTCCCTTGTCGGCCGCGACGACGAGGTAGGAGTCATCCGCGTCGTGGCGCACCACCCGCGGCGGCGGCACGGTCTCGCCGCCCACGAGGTTGTCGGTGAGGTCGAGCAGGCCGCGGATGAAGGTCTTGTAGCAGGCCACGCCCTCGGCCAGCCACGCTTCGCGATCGCTCGAGTCGGGCAGCTGCTTGGCGTAGAAGCCGCCCTTCGCGCCGACCGGCACGATCACGGTGTTCTTGACCATCTGCGCCTTGACCAGGCCGAGCACCTCGGTGCGGAAGTCGTCGCGTCGGTCGGACCAGCGCAGGCCACCACGGGCCACCGCACCGAACCGCAGGTGCACGCCCTCGACGCGCGGCGAGTACACGAAGATCTCGAACTTCGGCCGCGGCGACGGCAGGTCGGGAATGGCCGACGGCTCGAGCTTCAGCGAGAGGTAGGGCTTCGGCGTCAGGCTCGGCGTGGCCGAGCCGGGGTCGCCGGCGGACTGGAAGTAGTTCGTGCGCAACGTGGCCAGGATGTGCGTCAGGTAGGAGCGCAGGATCCGGTCGTGGTCCAGGCTGACCACCTCGTCCAGGGCGGTGCGGATCTTCGTCACGAGGTCCGCTTCCCGGTCGGCACGGCCGTCCTCGGCGCCCGGATCGAACCGGGTCTCGAAGAGCAGCACCAGCAGCCGGGCCAGGTCGACGTTGTCGACGAGCGCCTGCTCGATGGAGTCGATGGCAAACGGGCTGTTGCCCTGCTTCATGTACTTCGCATAGGCGCGCAGCAACATCGCCTGGCGCCACGACAGCCGGGCCCGGAGCACGAGACGGTTGAACCCGTCGGTCTCCGTGTAGCCGTCCCACATCGCACGGAGTGCGTCGGCGAACAGCTCGCGGGCGTGGTCGGGCAGCGCGCCGGCGTAGCGCAGGCCGAAGTCGTAGACGTGCGTACGACGGTCCAGGCCGCCCAGGGCGTAGGGCCGCTCGTCGACGACCTCCACCCCCATCGAGGACAGCATGGGCAGCACGCCGCTCAGCGACAGCGGTTCCCCGACGCGGAACACCTTCAGGCGGGCTTCACCCTCGTCCGCGTCGACATCGGCGTACAGCGACTGGTCGATGCCGCTCTCACCGGCGATGCCCTCGACGCGACCGAGGTCGACGGCGGCGGTGCGGGGGTTGAAGTCCTCCTTGTACGCCTCGGGGAAGGCGTCGACGTACCGACGACCCAGCAGGCCGCCGGTCTCCTCGCCGTACTCGGCAATGACGGCCTGGAGGAAGTCCTCCTGCCACGAGCGCGATGCCTCGACCAGCCGGCGCTCGAGGTCGACCGTGTCGATGTCGTCGGGAATCAGCTCGCCCTTGGGGAGGTGCACCACGAAGTGCACGCGCGCCGTCGTCGACTCGTTGATGCTGACGTTGAACTCGACGTTCTCCGGACCGATCCTGCCCTTGCCGATCTGGTCGATGAGGATCTTCACGAACTTCTGCCGGACGCCGGTGTTGTAGCGATCGCGCGGGAGGTAGACCAGCACGGACAGGTAGCGCGCGTAGGTGTCGCGCCGGATGAACAGGCGTACGGCGCGGCGCTCGCGGGCCTGGCTGGCGGCCTCGACGATCGGCGTCAGCTCGTCGACCGGGGTGTGGAACAGCTCGTCGCGCGGATAGGTCTCGAGCGTGTCGAGCAGGGCGGAGCCGTCGTGGCTGCGCGCGTCCTGGCCGCTGCGGCGCAACACCTCGGCCGCCTTCTCCCGCAGCAGCGGGATCCGCAGCAGGGACTCGGTGTAGGCGGCGCTGGACAGCAGTCCGAGGAAGCGCCGCTCGCCGACGACCTCGCCGTCGGCACCGAAGGTCTTGACGCTGACGTAGTCGAGGTACGCCGGCCGGTGGACCGTCGAGCGGGAGTTGGCCTTGGCCAGCACCAGCAGGGTCTTCTCGCGGGCCTTGGCCTTGACGGCGTCGGGCAACCGGCCGAAGGCAACGGACTCGTCCCCTGCCTCGGCCTTCTCGCGCAGGATCCCGAGTCCGGTGCCGGGCACGGGACGCAACACGTCCTCCTCGCCCTCCCCGCTCTCGGCAGGCGCCTTGGCCAGGACGTACTCGCGATACCCGAGGAACGTGAAGTGCTCGTCGGCCAGCCAGGACAACAGCTCTGCGGTCTGCCGGACCTCCTCCGGATCGACCGGCGGAGCCTCCTCGGCGAGGCCCTCGACGATTCCGGCGACCTGGGCCTGCATCTTCGGCCAGTCCTCGACGGAGGCCTGCACGTCGAGGAGCACCCGGCGGCACCCCTCGGCGACCTTCTCGTCCTCGCCCCCGCCGCCGAGGCGGCCGATCTCGACGTGCATCCACGACTCGCGGGTCGCGCCCTCGGGCGGAGTCACCGAGCCCGGGACCACGGCCTCGGCGGAGAGCAGGTGTCCCGCCTCGTCACGGCGTACGTCGAAGGTCGGGTGCACCACGGCACGGATGTCGCGCAGGTGCTGGCCGAGCTCCATGGTCAGCGAGTCGACGAGGAACGGCATGTCGTCGAACACGACCTCGACGACCGAGTGCCCGGCCGCCGACCAGCCGTGCTCGGCGACCGTCGGCGTGAAGACCCGCACCTTCGGCGTACCGGGCGTGCGCTCGAGGGCGAGATGGTGGTGGGAGGCGAACGCGCCGTAGATGTCGACGTCGCTGCGCGACGCCAGCTCCTCGGTGTCGACGTGCCGGTAGTAGGCCGGAAGCAGCACCGGCAGCGCATCGCGGGGTGGACCCCCGCCGCCCTTCGGTGGTCCGGCTGCAGCGGCAGCCTGCTCGAAAATGCGGTCTCGGTCTGCCCCGGTCACGGAAGCCTTCAGCGTCGTCATTGACACCCTCTCAACGTAGGCCGTCGAACGTGACCTCGACAACATGCGGCGCGACCCGCCAGTAACCAGCAGCGGTAGCGATGAGGTGCGCCATGATGACGCCATGAAGTTCCATCGTGAACTCGCCTATCAGGCGGGATCGGACGAGGTGTTCGCGATGCTCGCGGACCCGGCGTTCCGGGAGAAGGTCGCTGCCGCGCAGCAGGTCGTGTCCATCGAGGTGACCAGTACGCCCCAGGGCGACGGGGTCAGCATCCTCATCGACCAGGTGCAGAACACGGCAGGCCTGCCGGCCATCGCCAAGAAGATCGCCGGCGAGACCAGCCACGCCCTCGTGCGCGAGGAGTGGGCCAGCCCCACCTCGGGCACCTACTCGATCGAGACGCCCGGCAAGCCCACCAAGGCTGTCGGCACCGTGGCCCTCGTCGAGGACGGCGGCACCACCCGGCACGTGTTCGACCTCGAGGTGACCGTGAAGGTCCCCGTGATCGGCGGCAAGCTGGAGAAGCTCATGACCGACAACATCGACGCAGGCATGACCCTGGAGCACTCCGTGGGCGTGGCCTGGCTGAAGGGAAACCGCTGACATGGCGACACGACTGCTCCACACGATGGTCTACGACGCGCCCGCCGACGCCGTCGCAGCGATGCTGTCCGACGCCTCCTTCCGCGAGGAGGTGTGCACCAACCAGCGCGCGACCGCGTTCAACGTCAAGGTCGACGGCGACGTCACCAGCAAGGACGTCCGGATCGAGATGACCCAGCCGACCGACCGGGTCCCGTCCTTCGCGAAGAAGATCGTGGGCGCCGAGACCACCATCCTCCAGACCGAGAAGTGGTCGAGCCCCACGCACGGTGACGTCCACATCACGATCCCGGGCAAGCCCGGCGAGATGCGCGGCACCGCCACCCTCGTCGAGGTCGACGGCGTCACCACCGAGACCGTCGACCTCCAGGTCACGGTGAAGATTCCCCTCGTCGGCGGCAAGGTCGAGGAGCTGATCGCCAAGCTCATCGGCAGCGCCCTGCGGGCCGAGGAGCGGACCGGAAAGGCCTGGCTCAGCCGGTAGTCCGGTCCGCGGCCTCGTCTCGCCTCTCCTCGGCGCGTTCAGCGCGCCGGCGGAAGGCGATGACGATCCCGAGCACCACGAACGGACCGAAGGCGAGCACGATCGTCAACGCCTGCTCCAACGGGTGCAGCGTCCCGAGGTGCTGCGCAACCATGGCACTCACCGGTCAGTCCCGTCCCTTGGCGCCCGGCTTCGGGACCGCCCTGACGCCGCGGCGGCCGCGGGGTGCCCGCTGGCGGGTCGGCGACGACAGGTCGAGCAGCTCGTCGAGCGCCTCGCGGATGCAGACGCCGAGCAGGTCGACGTCGGGGATCCAGTCCCGGTCCGCCGTCAGTCCGTAGTAGACCCCGCCGTCGTACGACGTCACGCCGATGGCGAGCGGGTGGCCGGCCACCAGCGGCGGCACCGGGTAGCTGGCCAGCATCCGGGCGCCGGCGGCGAACAGCGGGGCCTGCGGGCCGGGCACGTTGGTCACCGACAGCTGGTAGCCGCGACGCAGCTCTGTCGCAGCGACGCGGGAGCCGATGGCGTGGAAGGTCGTCGGTGCGAATCCGGCGATGCCGGCCAGCCGGTTGGCGGCGACGCTGCGTCCGGTGTCCTTGTGGCCCTGGAAGGAGTACGAGACCTGGTGCAGGCGGACGACGGGGCTCTGCTCTCCGATGGGGAGGTCCACGAAGTGGGCAGCGATCTGGCTGCCCAGCGACGTGGCCTCGAGCTCCTCGTCGATGACCGAGACCGGCACGACCGCGCGGATCTGGCGCATGCCACCGAGCGACTCTGCGCGGGTCATCAGCCACGAACGCAGCGCACCGGTGAGGGTCGCCAGGATGACGTCGTTGATCGTGCCGCCGTGGACCTCACGGATCCGCCGGTAGTCGGCGAAGCGGGTCTCGACGGTGACGATGCGCCGCTGCTGGGAGAGCGGCCCGTTGATGACACCGCGGTTCTTCGGGCGACGGCCGGTCGCGGCACCGAGGAACGCACGCGCCGGCGCCGAGCGCCGGTCAGCATTCCGGGCCACGGCGCGGGAGCCCGTCCGCACGGTGTCGAGCAGTGCCGACGCGTCGAACAGGTTGTCGCGCACGGCGCCGGCAAGCAGCGTGGCCGGCTTCGGCGCGCGCTTCGGCGACCAGTCGTCGGGCTCGAGCGCCCGGGCCTCGGGCTGGAGGTCGAGCAGCAGCTGGCCGAGGTCGACGGTGTGGACGCCGTCGACGAGGGCCTGGTGGGTCTTGGAGAGCAGCGCGACCCTGCCGCCCTCGAGCCCCTCGACGAAGTAGATCTCCCAGAGCGGACGCGTGCGGTCCAGCGGGCGCGACACGATCCGTGAGGCGAGCTCGAGCAGCTGCTCGGAGGTACCGGGGCGCGGCAGTGCCGAACGTCGTACGTGGAAGCCGAGATCGAAGCTCTCGTCGTCGACCCAGACCGGGTTCGCCAGGTGGCCGGGGATGCTCTGGAGACGCTGGCGATACCGCGGGACGAACGCGATCCGATCACGGATCAGGCGCACCAGCCGGGCATGGTCGAACGCGTCCTCGCCCTCGCCCGGATCGAAGATCTCGATCGTGACGTTGTGCAGCGGCGTCTCCGGCGTCTCCTCAGCGAGGAACGTCAGGTCGCGCGGTCGCACCCGATCCACCACGGTCGTATCTCCAGCCTCTGTGTGGACCCACCAGCGCTACGACGTCCGGCCCCATTCCGGACGCGTTGGGGTCACCGTGAGATTCTGACAGAGAACCCGGAGCAGGACCTCCACGGTCCACGATCGAGGCTCCATCACGAGGAGGATTCATGCAGCGGCTGCGAACCGCCGGCGCGGCCATCGCGACCATCGCCCTGCTTGCCGGCCTGACGGCCTGCGGTGAGGATGACAAGACGAACACCGACGAGGTCGTCGTCGTCGACATCACCCAGAAGGACGGCACCATCGAGCCCAGCGGTGACCGGGTCGACGTGGGTGCCGGCCAGCCGGTCGACCTGGTCGTCACCTCCGACGCCGCAGGCACCCTGCACGTGCACTCCGATCCCGAGCAGGAGTTCGCCTACCAGGCGGGCACCGAGACGTTCAAGATCCAGATCGACCGCCCAGGCGTCGTGGCCGTCGAGTCGCATGAACTGGACCAGGTCATCGTCCAGCTCGAAGTCCGTTGAACGGCGCACCCCAGGCGCACGGCATCGGCGGCCAGGCCGACCTGCCGATCTCGCTGGAGCTGGCCGTCTCCGGCGCGGTGGCCGCCCTCGTCGTCTCGTTCACCGTGCTCATCGTCGCCTGGCGGCGACCCCGGTACGACGAATCAGGCCGCATCGGACACCCCGCCCGTGCCGCGCTGCCGGTGCTCGACCAGGTCACCTCGTCGACGTACTTCCGGGTGGGCCTGCGGGTGCTCGGGCTCCTCATCGCGGCGTTCACCGTCGCCTGCGCCGTCGGCGGCCAGAACACCCTGACCAACCCGTTCTTCGGGATCGTCTACGTCTGGTGGTGGGTGGGCCTGGTCATCGCGTCCGCGCTGCTCGGCCCCGTGTGGCGGGCGATCAGCCCGGTACGGACGATCAACGCCGGCATCGCGAAGCTCGCCGGGAGCGACCCCGACGTCGGGCTGTTCACCTATCCCGAGCGCCTCGGCCACTGGCCGGCTGCGCTCGGCCTCTACGCCTTCGTGTGGATGGAACTGGCCTACCGCTATCCGACCGAGCTCGGCTCGGTGCGCCTGTGGTGTGCGCTGTACGTCGGCGTGATGCTCGTCGGCGGCGCGGTCTTCGGCAACCGCTTCTACGAGCGCGCCGACCCGTTCGAGGTCTACTCCTCGCTGATCGCCAAGCTGTCGCCGTGGGCCCGCGTGGACGATCGCCTGGTGCTGCGCAGTCCGCTGGCCAACCTGTCCACGATCGAGCCACGTCCCGGCCTCGTGGCCGTCGTGGCGGTGCTGTTCGGCAGCACGGCCTTCGACTCGTTCCGGGAGTCGTCCTTCTGGGTGCGGACCTACCAGGACGCGAGCGTCAGCAAGGTGCTGCTCGACAACGTCGCCCTGCTCGCCTTCTGCGTGACCGCCGGCGTGCTGTTCGCCGTCGCCTGCGCCCTGACGTCCTCAAAGGGCGACGTCGGCAGGCGCGACCTGCCCCGCCACTACGCCCACTCGATCGTGCCGATCATCCTCGGCTACATCCTCGCCCACTACCTGACGCTGTTCATCGACGTCGGCACGCAGACACTGGCACGGGCCAGCGACCCGTTCGGCAAGGGCTGGGACATCCTCGGCACGGCGAGCATCGAGCCGTCGTACTGGTTCTCCTACCACCCGTCCGTGCTCGCCAGCATCAAGGTGATCGCGGTCGTGATCGGCCATGTGGTGGCGGCGATCGCTGCCCATGACCGCGCGCTGACGCTGCTGCCGAAGCGCGATCAGGTCACCGGGCAGCTGCCGCTGTTGTTCGTGATGGTCGGCTTCACCGCCGGCGGGTTGTTCCTGCTGTTCAGCGCCTGAGCGCCACGGGCCTGGTGGTTGACCGCGAGGGTTCAGGGGCCCCGCCGATCCACCACTCGGGGTGTCTTGGTGCAAATCCGGCAGAAACCAGGTGAGCGGTGGATCCGCCGGGCCGGTCCACCCCGGCCACGGCCAGGTGCACAGCCGGCTCCTCCGTTGAGCGGCCGCTACGAGCGGACCAGCACCCGCTGCTGGGGCGCCATCCGCGACGCCGGTGCGGTCAGCGTCCGCAGGTGAATGTTCTGCAGCAGGCCGATGGCCAGCATGCCGGCGAACATCGACGAACCGCCGTACGAGACGAAGGGCAGCGGGACGCCGGTGACCGGCATGATCCCGAGGCACATCCCGATGTTCTGGAACGCCTGGAACCCGAACCAGCAGGCAATGCCTGCGGCGGCGATCCGACCGAACACGTCGTCGGTGCGAGCGGCGATCCGCAACGCGCGCCAGATCACGACACCGAGCAACGCGACGATCACGGCCGCGCCGACCAGGCCGAGCTCCTCGCCGGCGACGGTGAAGACGAAGTCGGTGTGCTGTTCGGGCACGAAGCCGGACTGGGTCTGCGAGCCCTCGAAGAGCCCCTGGCCGAACAGCCCGCCGTTGCCGACCGCGATCCGGGCCTGCTCGACGTTGTAGCCGGCGCCCTTGGGGTCGAGCTGGGGGTTGGTGAAGGCGAGGAAGCGGTCGACCTGGTACTCCTCGAGGAAGCCGCTCAGCACGGCGAACGCACCAGCGGCGAGTCCCCCACCGGCGAGGAGGGCGAGCCAGCGGCGGTGTGCGCCGGAGGCAGCGATCACTCCGAAGACCGTGGCGGTCAGCACGAGCATGGTGCCGAGGTCGGGCTGGGCGAGGATCAGGACGGCGGGCACGCCGGCGACCAGCAGCATCAGCAGGACGTCGACCGTGCCGACCCGGTCGCGCCAGCGACCTTCACTGCGCTCGGCGACGACCAGTGCCATCCCGACGACGACGGCCAGCTTGGCCAGCTCCGCGGGCTGCAGGGACATCCCGCCAATGATCAGCCACGAACGGGACCCGTTGATCGTCGAGCCCATCACCAGCACCAGCACCAGTCCACCGATGGCGACCAGGTAGCCGATCGGAGCGAGGATCCGCACCCAGCGATGGTCGGTCATCACCACCATCGCCATCAGGCCCAGGCCGATGCCGAGGTTGATGACCTGCTTGACCAGGAAGGCGCGGGTGTCGCCACCGGTCAGGTCGTCGCGTTCGAGGGTGGCCGACCAGATCAGCAGGCAGCCCAGGAGCGAGAGCAGGACGACGGCACCGAGCAGCACCTGGTCGATGTCGCCCCAGCGCAGGAAGGAAACCCGCCGTGAGGCGGTGGTGCGGTGCGGTCGACGTACGGCCGAGGCCCGCGTGGCCTGGATGCGGTTGCTCATCATCAGTCCTTTCGGGCCGGGGGAAGGATCGAGCCGTCCTCGGCGAAGGTCGGCAACGCGGTCGGCGGCGTGACGCCCGGGATCGCAGCCTTGTCGGGGTTCACCTTCTCGCCGTCGACGCCGTACAAGGCCTCCCAGATCGCACGGATGCCCTCACCCGTGGACCCGGACCCGGTACCGCCCTGGGTCATCATCATCACGACGACGTAGTCCTTGGTGTACGACGCCACCCAGCCGGTCGACTGCTTGCCGTACACCTCCGCGGAGCCCGTCTTGGCGCGGATCTTCACCTTGTCGATCGGGAAGCCACCGAGCTTCCAGGCCATCGTGCCGCCCGGCAGCGCCACGCTCTTGAGCGCGTCGTCGAGGTACTTCAGGACCTTCGCCGGGATCTTGAGCTTGCGGTCCTTCTTCGGGGCGATCTCGCGGATCACCTCGCCCTCGGGCGAGACGATCGCCTTGGCGACGCGGGGCTCCCACAGCGTGCCGCCGTTCGAGATCGCTGCGTAGCCGCGGGCCAGCTGGAGCGGCGTGACGATGGTGTCGCCCTGGCCGATCGCGAAGTTGGCCGCGTCGGGCAGGCGGTACTTCCAGCCCTCGACGCAGAACTCGCGGGAGAACTTGTAGACGAAGTCGGACGTCTTCTTGTCCTGCGGCTTGGCCGCGATCCCGCAGTAGTAGTCCTTCATCGACTTGTAGTAGGCGAGCTTCCACTTGCGGTCCGCCACCCGGCCCGAGGCCTCGCCCGGCAGGTCGATCCCCGTCTGCTCACCGAAGCCGAACGCCTCGGCCTCCTCGACGAGGGGATCCTTCGCGTTGACGTCGTCGGGGTCGGACCCGAACTTCTGCCAGAACTTCATGCCGACCTGGAAGAAGAAGGTGTTGCACGAGACCGCGATGGCCTGCGCGAACCCGATCGCGCCATAGGCGTGCGACTCGTGGTTGTGGAACGCACGGTTGCCGATCTGCACCGCCGAGGGGCAGCTGAGGACGGTGTCGCGGGAGTAGCCGTTGGTCAGCGCCCCGACCGTCATGAACGGCTTCCACGTCGAGCCGGGGGCGAACTGGCCCTGGAAGGCTCGCGACAGCAACGGGGTGCCCGCCGCCTCGGAGTACAGCCGCTCGAGCTGCTTGTCGGTGATGCCGCCCACCCAGACGCCCGGGTCGTACGTCGGCTGGCTGGCCATCGCGATGATCCGCCCGGTCTTCGCCTCCATCACGATCGCGGCGCCCGAGTCGGCCTCGAACTTCCGCTTCGTCACCGGGTCGGTCGTGGCGCGCTGCGTCTTGATCATCTTCGCAAGCTGCTCCTCGACGATGCCCTGCACCCGGGCATCGATCGTGGACACGAGGGTGTCACCCGGCTGCGCCTCGAGGTCGGAGACGTCCTGTCGGACGCGACCCTTCGAGTCGACCGCGACCTGCTGGTAGCCCGGCTGCCCGCGCAGCCACTCGTCGTACTCCTTCTCGACGCCGGCACGGCCCACGACCGAGGCACCGTTGACCGAGCTGTCGCCGGAGTCCTCGGCGTCGTCCAGCTCCTCCTTGGTGATCGGGCTGACATAGCCGAGCAGGTGCGCCGCATTGATGCCGTACGGCGACGGGTACTGCCGCACGCTCTGCCGGTCGACGACGACGCCCGGGAAGTCCTCGGGTTGCTCCAGGATCCGCAGCGCGGCGGCTTCCTTCACGTCGAGCGCGACGGGCACTGCCTGGAAGGGCGACCCGTTCCAGCACTCGCCGGCGTTCGAACCGCTCTGGCCGCAGAGCAACAACTTGCCCTCGATGGCCTTCACGGGCATCCCGATCGCCTTGCCGGTGCGGCGCAACAGCTCGGTGCGGTCGGCCTCGGACATCCTGCCGAGAAGGGTCCGGTCCAGCGAGACCACCCAGGTGAGGCGGTTGGTGACGAGCGGACGGCCCATCGCGTCGACGACGAGGCCGCGCTGGGGCTGGACGACGATCTCGCGCACCGACTGCGAGGCGGCCTGGCCCTGGTACTGCTCCCCCGAGATGACCTGGAGGTAGTAGAGCCGCGCGCCGAGCGTCGCGAGCAACGAGAAGACGAGGGTCTGGATGACGATCAGCCGGAGCCGACTGCGATGCGAGGCGCCGCCCGGGGTTGCAGCCATCAGGCGCGCGCCCACTGGGTCTGGGCGGCGCGATCGGCGCTGAGACGGCGCAGCAGCCACCAGACGGCGGGGACGACCACGAGCGCAGCGACGACGTCGAGCAGCAGGGCGACCAGCGCGACGGGCAGCAGGTCACCGACACCGGCACCGGCGTCGTTGAGGAACACGCCGCTGAGCGCGAAGACGGACGTCCCGACGAAGGAGGCGCCGGCAGCGGCCGCGAGCACCAGGCTCAGCGGCGGGCGTCGTACGCCGTCGGGCTCGAACCGGGCCACCTCGGCGGTGTTGTCGTGGGCGAGCCGGCCGATGACGTAGCCGACGACGGTCAGGGCCAGTGCCCAGCGGCCCGCGAGGTGGTCGGCCGGGGGCGCGATGTCGAGCACCAGCCCGGCGAAGAACCCGGTCAGGGTGGCGTAGCGGGTGTCGGTCGCCAGCGCGGTGGCGACCACGACGAGCAGCACGAGGTCCGGTACGACCCCCAGGCCGCCGACGCGCCAGGCGAAGTGCGGCAGGACGGTCACCTGGAGCATCAGCGCGGCGACGACGGCGACGATCACGGCGAGAAGACGGCCGGCGGAGTTGGTCCTCATGGAGTCAGGCTCCCGTCTGCCTCGATGACGCGGCCGGGTGTGCCCGAGGGCACCACCACGCCGACCAGGTCGAGGGCGGTGAAGTCGACGTTCGGCGCGATCACCGAGCGGTAGGAGGTCTCGCGGAGCGATTCGTAGACCTTGGTCACCTTGCCGATCGGCACGCCGGCGACGTACGGCGAGCCGCCCTCGCTCCCCCACGTGACGATCTGCTGGCCGACCTTCGGGACGACGTTGCGGTCGGCGAGCTCCATCTCGAGGCGGTCGTCCTCACCGAGGGTGCCGTGTCCGTTGACGAAGCCGAGCTCCTTGTTGTCACCGATCCGGCCACCGACGGCCGATGAGCTGTCCACGATCAGGAGCACGGTGGCGGTGTGGCTGGTCACCGAGGTGATCCGGCCGACGAGGCCCTGCGCCGCGACGACGGTCAGGTCGGGACGCAGTCCGGCGTCCGAGCCCGCGTCGAGGGTGACGGTGCTGGAGAACGACTGGGCGGCGCCGATCGCGATCACGCGCGCCGGCACCAGGGCGTAGCCGAGGTCACCGGCCACGGCACGGAGTCCTTCGAGGTCCTGCAACCGCTGGTCGTCGTACCCGGCCTTGCCGAGCTGGTTGCGCAGCGCCGCGTTCTCGGCCTCGAGCGCAGCGACGTCGTCGCGCAACGAGCCGTTGTCGCGGAAGGCCCCGGGAACGCCGGCGACGGGCCGGACGACCGTGGCGACACCGGCCTGGACCGGTCCGATCACCTCGCCGACGACGCGGCGGACCGGCGCGATCGGCGAGTCGTCGCCGCCCGCCTTGTCCACCACCATCAGGGCGGCGCAGGCGAGCACCAGCGCCACGACCAGCGAGCGGGAGGGTCGACCTCGGTCGTCCCCGTCCCGTGCCGGGGTACGACGACCACTGCTGCCCTGCAAAGGGGTGGGCGCAGGGGTGGGCGAACGCACCGGGCGGGTGTCGAGGGTCATCAGAATCGCCGGGGGTTGGTGACGAGCACCTGCTGGAGGGCTTCGAACTCCTCGACACAGCGACCCGCACCCATCGCGACCGACACCAGCGGGTCGTCGGCGACGTGGACGGGCATGCCGGTCTCGTGGCGGATCCGCTCGTCGAGGCCGCGGAGCAACGCTCCCCCGCCGGTGAGCACGATGCCGCGGTCCATGATGTCGCCGGCGAGCTCGGGCGGGGTCTGGTCCAGGGTGACGCGCACGGCGTCGACGATCGAGTGCAGCGGCTCCTCGAGGGCCTGGCGGATCTCGGCGCTGGAGACGACCACCGTGCGCGGCAGGCCGGAGACCATGTCACGGCCCCGCACCTCCCCCTCCGGCTCGCCCGGCCGCGGGAACGCGTTGCCGAGGGTTATCTTGACGTCCTCGGCGGTGCGCTCGCCGAGCATGACGCCGTGCTCCTTCTTCATCCACGCGATGATCGCGGCGTCGAGGTCGTCGCCGGCGGTGCGGATGGACAGCGACGTGACGATGCCACCCAGGGAGATCACGGCGACCTCGGTGGTGCCGCCGCCGACGTCGACGATCATGTTGCCGGTGGCCTCGTGGACGGGCAGCCCGGCGCCGATCGCGGCGGCCATCGGCTCCTCGACGACGTAGACCCGGCGGGCGCCGGCCTGGTAGCCGGCCTCCTTGACGGCACGCTGCTCGACGGGCGTGATCGAGCTCGGCACGCAGATGACCATCCGCGGCTTGGCGAAGTAGCGGCGACGGTGCACGCGCGCGATGAAGTGGCGCAGCATCTGCTCGGTCGCCTCGAAGTCGGCGATGACGCCGTCGCGCAGCGGTCGCAGGGCGGTGATGTTGTCGGGGGTGCGGCCCAGCATCTGCTTGGCCTGGTGTCCCACGGCGATCACTTCGCCGGTGGTGTCGTTGAGCGCGACCACGCTGGGTTCGTCGAGCAGGATGCCGCGGCGCCGGACATAGACGAGCGTGTTCGCGGTACCGAGATCCACGGCCATGTCCCGACCGATGATGGAGTTCGCCCTCACGATTCCTCGCAACGTCGCCGGACCAGCCGAAATCGACCAGTCCGCTCGCGCGCATTAGGGGAAGCCGGCCGAAACCGGGGCGGCCACCGGGCGCACGGTCCGACGGTCTCCGCTTGTGAGAGTAGGTAAGCGGAGGCCGATCAGGGCGGAGGCACGCCGGTGCGGCGCGCCTCAGGAGTCACATCCGTCACACGGGACGGGCGGTTCCTGCGCCTACAGCGCCGGGAACCAGAGAGCGATCTCGCGCTCGGCCGACTCGGGCGAGTCCGAGCCGTGCACGAGGTTCTCGCGGTTGGAGAGCGACAGGTCGCCGCGAATGGTGCCGGGCGCGGCCTTGCGGCCGTCGGTGGCGCCGTTCAGCGCACGCACGACCTCGATCGCCTCGTCGCCCTCGAGGACCAGCGCCACGAGCGGGCCGCTGGTCACGAAGTCGCGCAGCGGCGGGTAGAAGTCCCGCTCGACGTGCTCGGCGTAGTGGGCGTCGGCCTGTGCGGCGTCGATGTGGCGCTGCTCGAGGGCCACGATGGTGAGGCCCTTGGCCTCGAACCGGGCGAGCACGTTGCCGACCAGGCCACGGCGGACCGCGTCGGGCTTGAGGAGGACGAGAGTGCGTTGGGTCACGGCAGTGACCCTAGTAGGTGTGGTCCGACTGCGACGCCCTGCCTCAGATGACGCGGCCGCCCTTGCGCATGCGCCGACGCATGTCGCGCAGGATCAGGTGGGCGTGGAGGTGGCGCAGGCGCCGGGGAATCAGCCGGTACAACCGGGGAAAGACCTTCCAGAACAGGTCGTAGCGACGCTGCTCCTTCGCCGACCACGTGAGCCCGAGGACCTCCCGGGTCCGGGGGTCAAGGTTGCCACGGGTCATCAGGGCCTGCAGCGGGAGAACGAGCTTGCTGAACAGCGGCGCGTCCTCGGTGGAGAGCAGGCGCCGGGCGTAGTCCTGCACCGACGGCACGCTCTCCAGACCGGCGATCGTCGTGTCCCAGTAGACCTGGAAGTCGGCCCGCGTCGGCGGCCACTGCTCGTCCTTGACCTGGAGGGCGGTGCCGTAGATCCACGACGCGCGGTAGTACCCGTCGCGCATCTCCTCCGGCATCGGACCGAACAGCTTCTCGTAGATGAACTCGCCCTGCTGGTACAGCGTCGCCGCGACCCACAGCTGCAGGTCGGGGTCGAAGGCGCTGTAGCGTCCCGCGGCCCGCACCGGCCCGTGGGCCTTGTTGACCATGCGCGCGATCGCCTGCTGCTCCTCGGGAGTGCCGAGCGTCATCGCATAGACATAGGTGAGCGTGGTGCGCAGCCGGTCGACCGGCCGCTCCAGGGTCGTGCTGTGCTCGGCGACACCGAGCCCGACCCCGGGAACGGCGAGCTGGTACATCACGGCAGACCCTGCCGCCAGCAGCATTCCCTGCTCCGAGGCGATCGAGGCGTACGCCGACGGGCCGGTGTACGGCGAGCGGGTGCCGGCGGGCTGGGTGTCGGCGGGCTGGGTCTCGTGGGGCTGGGCGGTCATCGGGTCACCTCCGGTGGAGCGATCGGGCGATCACGTCGTTGGCGGAACGGCGGAAGGCGCTCACGATCGCGTCGAGGGTGAGCTGGCGCAGGCGCGCGAGCGTGCCCTCGAGCTGGGCTGCTTCGTCGCGTGAGTGGTTCTGCTCGCGCCGCCACGGCTCGATCACCTCGTCGCGGAGGATCCCGGTCAGATCGACGGCGAGGGCCGACATGTGGTGCGAGATCGCCTCACCCGCGAGACGCATGCCGCTGACGGGGATGTCGAGGTCGAGGAGTGCGACGGCCACGTCGAAGCCGTGGACGGGCGTGAACCGTTCCCCACCTTCACTCCCGGACCGGTGCACCATGCCCAGTTCCTCGATGAGTGCGATCTCGTCGTCACTCAATCGCCGACCGGCGTGCTGGTCGAGCTGTCGGCGAGTGAACTCCTGAGGCGCACCGACGGTCCAGGACGTCAGCATCGCGCGCTGCACGGCGAGGTCCTCGACACCGGCGTCCTCCGGCAGGGAGGAGAGGAATCCCTCGACGGCCTGGAGCGTGAAGCCGTGCCCCTGGAGCGCCCGGATCATCTCGAGGCGCGCGAGGTGGGTGTCGTCGTACCAGGCCATCCGGCCGCGGCGGGCCGGCGGCGGCAACAGGCCCAGGCTCGCGTAGTAGCGCGTCGTCCGCACCGTCAGGCCGGCAGCGGTGGCGAGTTCGTCGATGGTGCGCAGCCCCTGCCCATCGGGGTCCCGATCCGGATCAACCACGGAGGCAGCGCTCATAACTGTCACAGTACAACTGTCATTTCAGTCTGGCAACGTCGGGCTTGACGCGGAACGCGGTCCAGTGGACAGTATCGAGTGTCACAGTAGAACTGTCATTCTGCGCGCGGCCACACCATCGAGAGCAAGGGGGAATCCATGTCGGCAACCAGCCCGGGCAAGGTGCTCCCCGCATTGCGCAAGCCACTTGTCGAGCTGGTCGCCATGCTGGCCTTCGCCCGCAAGATGTTCACCTCGACGGCCAACGCCATCACCGGTCGGCGCTTCCCGGTCGCAGAGACCGTCGTCCAGACCTGGTACACCATCCGCGTCTGCACCTTGCCGGCCCTGGCCGTCTCGGTGCCGTTCGGCATCATCCTCGCCCTGCAGGTCGGCGTCCTGGCGCAGGAAGTCGGCGCGGTCTCCTTCACCGGCGCCGGCAACACCCTCGCCGTCGTGCGTCAGGCCTCACCGTTGATCACGGCCCTGATGCTCTCCGGCGTGGCCGGTTCGGCCATCTGCGCCGACCTCGGCTCGCGCCGGATCCGCGAGGAGCTCGACGCCATGGAAGTCATGGGGCTCCCGGTTATCGAACGCCTGGTGGTGCCCCGGCTCTTCGCGACGATCGCCGTGGCCGTCCTGCTCAACGGCGTGGTCATGTTCTTCACCATCATCACCACGCTCTCGGTCAGCGTCGTGATCCAGGACCTTCCCCCCGGGAGCTACCTGGCCTCGGTGACGACGCTGGCACAGCTGTCGGACCTGTACCTCTCCCTCGCCAAGGCGGCGATCTTCGCCGTGATCTGCGCCGTCGTGTCGTCGTACAAGGGGCTCAACGCCGACCGCGGGCCGACCGGTGTCGGCGAGGCCGTCACGAGCGCGGTCGTCACCAACTTCGTGCTGCTGTTCGCTGCCAACTTCGTGATCTCGCAGGTGCACAGCACGTTCGCCGGAGGACCGATCGGATGAGCAACCGCATGAATGTCCCCTCGCCTGCCGAGGCCGTCGACCAGGCCGTCGTCGGGCCGCTCGCCGGGATCGGCCTGCAACTGGTGATGGCCTGGCGCGCAGTCGCCGGACTGCCGCTCGCCCTGACTCGCTACCGGGGCGAGGTCTCCCGCGTGCTCGCCGAGGTGACCCTCGGGTCGGGCATCTTCCTGGTCGGCGGCGGAGTCGTCGGCGTCGTACTCCTCCTGTCGACCCTGACCGGCACCGAGGTCGGGCTCGAGGGCTACCAGGGTCTCGACGTGATCGGGCTGGCCCCGCTGACCGGGTTCATCTCGGGCTACGCGAACACCCGCGAGCTCGCTCCCATGGTGGCTTCGCTCGGCTTCGCGGCCCGCATCGGCTGCGGCTTCACCTCCCGCATCGGCGCCATGCGGATCAGCGAGGAGATCGACGCCCTCGAGGCAATGGCCATCCGGCCGATCCCCTACCTGATCAGCACCCGCCTCATCGCCGCATGGGTCATCGTCCTGCCCCTCTTCCTCATCGGCCTGGTCGGCACCTATGTCGCCACCGACTTCATGGTCACGACGTTCTACAACCAGTCCGCCGGCACGTACGACCACTACTTCCGCACGTTCGTCGCACCGATCGACGTCTTCTACTCCGCCATCAAGGTGGTCGTCCTGACCACGGTGGTGACCCTCATCCACTGCTACCACGGCTTCACTGCGAGCGGTGGCCCCGAGGGCGTCGGTCGGGCCACCGGCCGCGCCATCCGGGCCAGCATCATCTCCCTGACCATCGTCGACATCCTGCTGACGCTCCTGCTGTGGGGCGCCGACCAGCAGGTCCAGATCTCAGGGTGAACCGATGAGCGAATTCCTCTATCCCCACGCCCAGGTCTCGCCGCGGACCCTGCGTCTGCGACTGGCAGGAGTCGGCCTGGTCGGGGGCCTGATGCTCGGCCTGCTCGGCGGGTTCCTCGCCCTTCAGGCAGTCGGCGTGCTGAGCAGCGACGTCCGGGTGCGGGTGCTGCTGCCCACGGTGGGCGACACCCTTGGCATCAACTCCGACGTGAAGTACAACGGGCTGCGGGTGGGCCGCGTCGTGTCGGTCGACCCGGCCGGCCCCGAGGCGCAGGTGCTCGTCGCACCCCAGCACGCCCAGCTCATCCCGGCCGCCGTCACTGCACGGGTGCTGCCGGGAACCCTCTTCGGAAACGAGTACGTCGACCTGGTGGCCGCCTCCGGAACCGACCCGGCCCCGACCGCGGCGGCCGCGACGCACCTGAGCGACGGCGACGTCGTCCGCGCCGACGAGTCGACAACCACCGTGCGCCTGATGGACACGTTCTCGGCAACCCAGCGGCTGCTGGCCTCCGTCGATCCAGCCCAGTGGGACCTCGCCCTGACCCAGCTCGCCGACGCCCTCGACGGCCGCGGCACCGAGCTCGCCACGATGATTCGTGACAGCGACGCGTTCCTCGGCCGCTGGGAGGAGCTGCAACCCCAGGTCCAGCGCGATCTCGACCTGCTCACCGACGACTCCGACCTGATGGCCGACATCGAGCCGCAGCTGATCTCGGCGCTGCGCGACACCCGGCCGCTCGCGAAGACACTGGTCGAGGAGCAGCAGGGCACCACCACGTTGTTGCGTGGCCTGTCGACCCTGCTGGCAGGCGACGAAGGCGTCACCTCGTTCCTGCGGGCCCATGGCGCCGACACCGCTCGCCTGCTCAACGCCACCGCAGCGAACCTCGAGGTCTTCGCCCAGCGCTACCCCGCCTTCGCCCAGCTCCTGCAGAAGGTCCCGGCGCTGCTGCGCAACGGCGCCAAGGCGGTCCAGGGCGGAAGGATCCAGATGGAGGGCGCGCTCACCATCGAGATGCTCAACCCCTACGACGCGACCGATCCCGCCGACTGCCCGACCTATCGAGGCCTCAGGGGCAAGTGCGGGGGTGCGCGCTGATGGGCAGGCAACTGAGCGAGCTGCGCCGCCACAAGGGCGCGGTGGCAGGGGTCGCCGTGTTCACCCTGGTGGCCGTCGTGCTGACAGCGATGGTGTCCGGCACCCTGTCGCGCGCCCAGCGTGGCGACGCGATCACCGTGACCGCGGTCTTCCGCGACGCCACCGGGCTGCGGGCCGGCGACGACGTCCGGGTGTCGGGCGTGCGGGTCGGGCGGGTCACCGAGACGCGCGTCGGAACGGGCAAGGAGCGAGGTCTCGCGGTGGTCACGATGAATGTGGCCGCGGACCAGGTCCTCCACGAAGACATCACGGCCTCCATCGACTACCTCAACCTGATGGGTCAGCGCTACGTCGACCTCACCCGTGCCGACCGCACCGCCGACGCTGCGCGACTCGCCGACGGCGACCGGATCCCGCTGGAGCGGACCCGCCCGGCGCTCGACCTGACCGCGATGTTCAACGCGTTCGAGCCGATCTTCGAGCTGCTGCAGCCGGGCGACCTCAACCAGCTCGCGACGAACATCGTCCAGGTGCTGCAGGGCCAGGGGCCCACGATCGAGCACCTCCTCGAGCAGACCGCCGACCTCACCTCGGGCCTCGTCGACCGCGAGGACACCCTCGCCCGCGTCGTCGACAACGTCACCCTCGTGCTGCAGACCACCAACGACCACCGCACCGAGCTCTCCGAGCTCGTCCACGGACTCGACTCACTGACGAGCGGGCTCGCCTCCGACCGTGATCGCATC
>NZ_JBMCZA010000202.1:12891-17614 GCF_048654705.1 Nocardioides sp. CPCC 206348 | reverse complement strand
ACTGCCGACCTCGTCGACGGCGTCAGCGGGCCGATCGTCAACGTGACAGGTCTGGCGCAGCCGTGGTTCGGCTTCCTTGCCGACAGGAAGGACCTCCTCGCCCGCACCGGCGCCGCCGTCCCGCAACAGCTCGAGGTCTACCTCCGGACGCTCGGTTACGGCAGCTATCTCAACGTCTTCGTCTGCACCCACTTCCTCAAGCTCGCCGGTGGGCCGTCCATCGATCTCGGCGTTGCCGGCGACCGCCACTCGAAGAGGTGCCGGTGATGGGAGACGCCTGGGGCCGCCTGGCCTGGCCGTTGCGCATCGTGGTCATCTGCGCCGTGGCCGCACTCGTCCTGCTCGGCATCAGGAGCATCGGCGGGGAGCCCGCCTACCACGTGCGACTGCACCATGCCGCAGGCATCGAGGCAGGCGACGACGTTCGGGTCGCCGGCTTGAAGGTCGGCAAGGTGACCGGGGTCAGCGCCGACCGCGACGAGGTCGACGTGACGTTCGCGCTCACCCAGTCCCCCGAGGACCTCGGCATCACCGACGACAGCAACGCCGAGGTCAAGCTGCTCTCGATCCTCGGTGAACGGTTCCTGTCCCTGACTCCCGGCGACGGGCGCCCACTGGCCGACGACGCCACGATCGCCGTCGAACACGCCAGCGACAGCTACACCATCGAGCGGTTCTGGCTCGAGGCGACCCCGCAGGTGGAAGCACTCGATCTCGACCGGATCCAGCAGGCCGTCGACGTCCTGGCCACGGACCTCGACATCGCGCCCACCGCCATCCGCGACGCCCTCGACGGCATTGCCGGCGTCTCGGCCATCGTCAACGACCGCGAGCAACAGATCGATGACCTGCTCGTCTCCACCCGTGCCGTCACCAGCCTCGTGCTCGACCAGACCGACGAGCTCGACGACATCCTCACCAACGGCACCGCCCTGATGCTGATGGTCCAGCAGCGCAAGGACACCATCCAGGCGCTGCTGGACGACGCCCACCGCTTCGTCACCGGGCTCACGGCCGTCGTACGAAAGACCGCGCCGCAGCTGAAGCCGGCGCTGCGTGACCTGCGCACGGTGGTCGGGGTGCTGACCAGGCACCGCAAGCTGCTCGACCGCACGCTGGAGCTGGCCGGGCCGACCATGCGGGTGTTCACCAACGCCACCGGCGACGGTCCCTGGCTCGGCGTCAATGCTCCCTGGGCCATCGTTCCCGACGACCTGGTCTGCTCGATCACCCCCGAGGACTGCCAGTGAACGCGCACATCTACCGGCGTCAGGTGTTCGGCCTCCTGGCCGGCGCCCTCCTGCTCGCACTCGCCGTGTCCGGTGTCCGCATGCTCGGCTGGCTCGACGGCGAGGACCCGGACGCGCTGGTGGTGAGTGCCGACTTCGTCGACACCACCGGCGTCTACGTCGGCAACGAGGTGACCTACCTCGGGGTGCACATCGGCGAGATCGTCGATGTCGAACCGCGGGGCACGTCGATGCGTGTCGTCATGCACCTCGAGCCCGGCACCGAGCTCCCGAAGGACGCCGGCGCACAGATCCTGCAGGGCTCGCTGGTGACCGACCGGTTCATCGAGCTGGGGCCGGCCTACACCGGCGGCCCGAAGCTCGCCTCCGGCGCCCGCATCGACGCCGACCACACCCGCTCCCCCGCCACGGTCGACGAGATCGCCAAGGCGATCGACGACCTGGTGCTCGCCCTCGACGCCGACCTCGGCGACGGCAAGGGCGGCAAGGGACTCGGCGAGGCCCTGTCCACGACTGCGGCAGCACTCAAGGGCAACGGCCCCCATCTGCGCAGCGCGCTCGCCGAGAGCCGCGACGCCCTGGCCGCGATCAACGACAAGGACGCCGACCTCACCGCCGTGACGGCCAACCTCCTCGAACTGGTGACGACGCTGGGCCAGCGTGATCGACAGCTGCGCTCGTTCACCCGCGCGGCAGCCGACACGACCAGCGTCCTCGCCGACGAGCGCGACGAGCTGGTGGCCACCCTGGGCAGCCTCGACGAGCTGACCCGGCTCACCAACCAGTTCCTGAAGGACAACGGCGAGGTCCTCGGTGAGGACCTGGCCGGTCTCGCGGACGTCGTCGGCATCGTCCGGGAGAACCAGGACTCGCTGTCGGAGGCCTTCGACGTGATGCCGACCATGGCCGAGAACTTCGCGCGGGCCTACGACTGGGACAAGGGCCGCCTGCGTGTCCAGTTCTCGTTCGCCGTCGGTCCGTTCGCGGCCGCCTTCCGCAGCCACAGCTGCGCCGTCTTCGCAGAGACCCTCGGTGGCACAGCGGGCACCGAGCTGTGTGGGGCGCTGTTCGACACCGACGGGTCCGGCCTCCTCGATCCCGTCCTCGACGGGCTCTTCACCACGTTGCTGGGCGGTGCCGCATGAGAACGACGGCTGCTGCGCTGGTCCTCGCTGTGGGTGCTCTCGCCTCCGGTTGCGGCTTGAGCCTGGACGACGTCCCGATGCCGAGCCTGGTCAGCGGACCGACGTACACCATCAGGGTGGAGTTCGATGACGCCCTCAACCTGCCCGTGGACGCTCCGGTCAAGCTCGACGGCGCGACCGTGGGGCAGGTGAACGCCGTCGAGGCGGGCGAGTACGTCGCCGAGGTCGAGCTGGCGCTGTCGACCACGGTTGAGCTCCGCGACACCTCCCGGGCCGAGATCCGGCTGACCTCACCCATGGGGACTGCGTTCGTCCAGCTGTTCCCCGGCGCCGAGGGCGAGCCGTTGCGTGCGGGCGATTCCCTGCCGGTGGCAGCGACGGGCTCCGCACCCGACGTGACCGACCTGCTGTCGGCCCTGTCGACGGTCGTGACCGGTGGCAGCTTCGCCGACATCTCGACCATCGTGAAGCAGCTCAACGTCGCCTTGACCGGCAATGCGCAGGACGTTCGGAGCCTGCTCGGTCGCCTCGACACCGCGGTCACCGACCTGAACACCGAGTTCCCCCGCATCGACCGCCTCACCCGCGCCCTGGACCGGCTCACCAGGAAACTGGCCGGCGACCTGCCGGACATCACCCGGTCGCTGACCGACCTCACCGACCTGGTCGTGTCGTTCGACGCCCAGCGCATCGATCTCGTCGCCGCGATGGAGTCACTGCGGCAGTTCGATGTCGTGGCGACACCGCTGACGCGTGCCGTGCGCGACGACCTGGTCAGCCAGCTCGAGGACATGGGTCCGGTCGTCCGCACGCTGCTGCGCGGCCGCAAGGACATCGAGGGCGTGATGGAAGGGCTGGTCGCCTTCGCCTCGGGCAGCGACCTGGCCGCACCGGGTGACTACGCGAACTTCGACCTGACCTTCCTGCTCGACCTGGCTGGGCTGGCGAAGGCGGGGACCCCATGACCACGATCGAACGGACCTCGACGGAACAGGTCGCCGACACGGCCCGCGCGTGGAAGCGGCGCAGTCACCTTGCGCAGGCGCTGATCCTGTTCATCCTCATCGGAGGCGTGCTCTACGTCGCCGACACCGTCGTCGGTGGTTCCCTGTTCCGCAATCCGTACCACCTCACGGTCCAGCTCCCCCAGGCAGCAGGACTCCACGAGGGTTCGGTCGTGACCTACCGCGGCCAGCGGATCGGCGAAGTCCTCGAGGTGAACCTCGGCACCGAACCCGGCATCGGCGCCGTCGCGCTGCTCGAGATCGAGTCGGACGTCGACGTGCCGGAGGACAGCACGATGGAGGTGCGCAACCTGTCCGCCGTGGGCGAGCAGTACCTCGACGTACGGCCTCGGAGCGACGGCGGGCCCTACCTCGCCCACGGAGCCACCGTGGCGGTCTCGGACACCTCGGTCCCGGTCAACGTGCCCGACGTGCTCGCGCACGCCCAGGGGCTGATGTCCCACCTCGACGTCGCGGACATCCGCACCATCGCCGACGAGACGGCGGCCATCTTCGGCAACGCCGAGGAGGACGTCGACCTGCGGGCCCTCGCCATCGAGATGGAGACGGCCTTCGCCATGCTGCGGCGGCTGGAGCCTGATCTCACCCTGCTCGCCCGACGCGCCGAGAAGCCGCTGGCGACCGTGGCCGAGCTCTCTCCCGAGATCCGCGGGATGTCGCACGACCTCGAGCTGATCGCCGCGTCCCTCGCAAAGGCCACCCCTGACATCCGCCGGACCGTGACGACCTCGCTCGACCTGCTGCCGCGTCTGGACCGTTGGTGGCGCGCGACCTCACCCGAGCTCCGCCGGATGCTGCAGAACGGCGTACCGGTGACCGAGATGGCCGCGCGTCACCTCCGCGGCCTCCAGCACTGGCTGGACTGGGTGCCGATGCAGGCCGACGTGATGGCCGGCAGCACGCGCGGTGGCAGCGGCCGGGTCGCGTTGGTCCCCCGGATCCTCAGGAACTGCATCTACGACACGAAGGTCCAGCGGGACATCCAGGACACCCGTCGCCGGGCACCCGTGACCGACGTGCGCTGCACCGATCCGCCCCCAGGCACCCAGGGCCGTGGGTCCGGTGCCGTCCCCCGGCAGTAGCTCCACCGGAGAACGACGACGACCGTCCGGTCAGCTACCCCTGCGCACTGACCTCGCCCGCCAGTGCCGGCGCCAGGTCGCCGTTCGGTGCGACGACGACCTCGTCCAGCCCCAGCCAGCCCGCGAGCTGGTGGAGCTCAGCGGCGAGCTCGGCCGCCGTGTCCGCCGGTGCGCCCGGCTCGGACCACGCGGACTGCACCAGAAGGCGCGACCGCGCCCGA
>NZ_JBMCZA010000202.1:11349-12876 GCF_048654705.1 Nocardioides sp. CPCC 206348 | reverse complement strand
CGGCCGACGATCGTGTCGCCCAGGAGGAACGGCAGGACGTAGTAGCCGTGCACCCGCTGGGCAGCAGGGACGTAGATCTCGATCCGGTAGAAGAAGTCGAACAACGCCTCGGCGCGGTCCCGCTCCCACACGACCGGATCGAACGGGCTGAGCAGCGCGCGTGCGCGGACCCGCCGCGGGAGCCGGGCCTCGTGGTGCAGGTACGCCGGACGGCGCCA
Organism: Nocardioides sp. CPCC 206348; assembly: GCF_048654705.1. Classification (NCBI taxonomy): domain Bacteria; kingdom Bacillati; phylum Actinomycetota; class Actinomycetes; order Propionibacteriales; family Nocardioidaceae; genus Nocardioides; species Nocardioides sp. CPCC 206348. The sequence continues at coordinate 12,658 of NZ_JBMCZA010000202.1, read as the reverse complement.
CCCCTCGACCTGCACGGGCTCCAGCTCCCCGGCGTCGACCAGCGACGCGATCGCGACCCGCGCCTCGCCGATCCTGATCCGGTAATAGTCGGCCAGGCAGTGGGCCGAGCCGACACCGTGTGACCGGGCTGCCCTCCGGACCAGCTCGACGTGCGCCTCGGCCTCGGTCAGCGCCGGGGCCTCGAGAACGGCCGACGGCAACACGCGCTCAGGCAGTTCGTAGCGGATCTCGAACTGGCTGTTGCGACCGGCGATGGCGAGGTCGCCCACCGTGAAGAGGTAGTCGAGCATCCGGCGGGTGCGTGACCAGTTCCAGCCCCAGTGCTCCTTGGTGCGCGGCAGGCCGTCATCGAGCTCGCGCGCCGTGCTCGGACCGCGGTCCGCGATCTCCGCGATCAGGGCAGCCTCCAGCGCGTCGTCCTCGGCCACGAAGGACCACTTGCCCCGTTTCGCGCGATGGGCGTCCATCCGGTGCCGCATGGCCGGCCAGAGCTCGACGGGCATGAACGCCTGGACGTGTGCCCAGTACTCCACGACCCGGCGCTGCCGACCGGCCGCAGCGCGCGCGAGCAGGTCGACGTCGTACGGCCCCATCCGGGAGTAGAGCGGCATGAAGTGCGCCCGCTGCAGGACGTTGACGCTGTCGACCTGGAGCACACCGGTGCGGGCGAGGGTGCGGTCGAAGGTCCGCAGGTTCGGGGTGGCGTGGCGCGCGTCGAGGAAGCCCTGCGCACCCAGTGCGATCCGGCGCGCCTGCGCGCGCGACAAGGTCTGGGTGCTCACGCCGCCACCCTAGGAGACCGCGCCGACACCGCCGTCCTGGCCGTTCTGCTGACAGCAGAACCATTCGTCGCCCCGCCCGTCACCGACCTACCGTGGCCGACATGGGCCAGGTCATCGCGTTCAAGCCACCCACCCCCGAGCCGTTGTGGCGCGAGCAGGTCGGCAAGCAGCTGCGCGAGCAACGCTTGGCCGCCGGCTGGCGGCTGCGTGACGTCGCCGAGCGGGCGGGCGTCTCGACCCAGTACCTCTCCGAGCTCGAGCGCGGCCTCAAGGACCCCAGCTCCGAGCTCCTCGCCGCCATCGCCGGCGCCCTCGGCAGCAGTGTGCGCGAGGTCGCCTCGCGCGCGATCAGGAGTACGCCGACGGGCCCGGTGTGCCTCGCTGCGTGATCACCGCGTCGACCAGCCCGTAGTCGACGGCTGCCTGCGCGGTGAGCACCAGGTCGCGTTCGGTGTCCTCGCGCACCTGGAGCGGCGTACGACCGGTGTGCGTGGCCAGCAGCTCCTCCAGCAACGACCGCACGCGC
>NZ_JBMCZA010000202.1:7550-11339 GCF_048654705.1 Nocardioides sp. CPCC 206348 | reverse complement strand
TCGGTGTCCTCGCGCACCTGGTGTGGCGTGCGCCCGGTGTGCGTGGCCAACAGCTCTTCGAGCAGGGACCGCACCCGTTCGATCTCCTCGGTCTCCAGGATCAGGTCGGGGATGGTGCCGCGGGACTCGGCCGCCGGCTGGTGCAGCACGACCCGGCCGTGGCGCAGGATCTGCCGGTGGCCGGGCTCACCGCCGGCCAGCAGCACGGCGGCGGTGGCGACGGCCTGGCCCACGCACGTCGTCTCGACCGGTGGGCGCACGAACTGCATGGCGTCGTACACCGCCAGCATCGCCGGGATCGATCCGCCCGGTGAGTTGATGTACAGGTTGATCGGTGCCTCCGGGTTCTCCGACTCCAGGTGCACCAGCTGGGCGATCAGGGCATTGGCGACCCCGTCGTCGATCGGCGTACCGAGGTAGACGACGCGATCCGCCAACAGGCGCGAGTAGATGTCGGTGGTGCGCTCGCCGCGCGGGGTCTGCGTGGTCACGTAGGGGATCGGGTAGGTCGTCATGCCGACACCGCCGGGCGAAGTCCCAGGCCGAGGGATCGTTGCGGGGCGGGCCGGATCTGCGCCAGCGACGCGACGACGTGGTCGGCGAAGCCGTAGGCGATCGCCTGCTCCGCGTTGAACCAGCGATCGCGGCGGGAGTCCTTCTCGACCGTCTCGACCGGCTGTCCGGTGTCGGCGGAGATCAGCCCGAGCACGGTGTCGCGGTTGTCGCGCAGCGTCTCCGCCTGGATCGCGATGTCGCCGGCCGTACCTCCGAAGCCTGCCGAGCCCTGGTGCAGCAGGACCTTGGAGTGGGGCAACAGGTAGCGGTGCCCCGGGGTACCGGCGCTGAGCAGGAACTGGCCGGCGCTGTAGGCCATGCCGAGGTTGACCGTGGTGACGGTGTTGGGGATCAGCCGCATCGCGTCGCGGATCGCCAGCATGCCGGGAACCGACCCGCCGACCGAGTTGATCCAGAGGGAGATGGGCGTCTTCTCGTCATCGGCGGCGAGCATGAGCAGCGCCGTCGTGAGGCGGTTGCTGAGCGTCTGGTCCAGCTCGGTCCCGAGCAGGATCGTGCGTTGCTCGAGGAGCCGCCTGCCCAGGTCGTCGTCGAGGAAGCTCGCGGTGGGTGCGTTCATGCACTCGAGCGTCGCAGCGCGCGACGAGTCGCCCAAGGGCTTGCTGCTGCGGGCGGATCCGCCCCCAGCAGCACGGAGCGCGCTCGGTCAGTCCAGACAACCGGCAGCGCGGCGGGAGGAGGTCGGCGGCAGCTTGCTGCCCCCTTCTCCTCCGAAGACGCGCTCGGTCAGTCCAGATTGACCAGTTTCGCGCGGACGGCGTACATGACCGCCTCCATGCGCGAGTGCAGCTGCAGCTTCTCGAGGATGTTGCGCACGTGGTTCTTCACGGTGTTCTCGCTGATCGCGAGCTGGGAGGCCACGTCGCGGTTGCTCAGGCCCCGCGCGACCAGGCGCAGCACCTCGAGCTCGCGCTCGGTCAGCTTCAGCGCGGTGCCCGCGGTGCGCTCGGGCGTCGACATGGTCTTGAACTCGTCGATGAGCTTGGCGGCCATCGACGGGCTGATCAGGGACTGGCCGTCGGCCACCACCCGGATGCCCTGCGCGACCTCCTCGATCGAGGAGTCCTTGAGCAGGTAGCCGGAGGCACCGCTCTTGACGGCCTCGTAGAGATCGGCCTCGTCGTCGGACACGGTCAGCATGATGATCTTCGTCATCGGGACCGCTTCCTTGATCGCGACGCACGCCTCGATGCCCGACTGCTTGGGCATGCGTACGTCGAGCAGGACGACATCGGGCACGGTGCTGATCGCCAGGGCCACGCCCTCGGCACCGTCGCCGGCCTCGCCGACGACCTCGATGCCGGCCTCGATGCCGAGCAGCATCGTCAGGCCGCGACGGAAGAGCTCCTGGTCGTCGACCACTGCCACGCGAACCGGTCCGCTCACCCGTTGCCCCCTGTCCCGCTCGGCGTTGTCCCACTCGTCACTCAGGCATCATGGCACGACTTCCCGATGCGACGGCGGTCTAGCCCGCCGCGTGCCGAATGGCCGGCCCCGGAAACAGCGGGCCGGCCATCGGATCTGCGGACAGGCTCAGCCTTCCCGGGCGCCGATGTCGAGGGAGATGACGCCGTAGTCGTAGCCACGACGGCGGTAGACGACCGCCGGCCGCTCGCTCTCCTTGTCGACGAACAGGTAGAAGTCGTGGCCGACCAGCTCCATCTCGTAGAGCGCCTGGTCGAGCGTCATCGGGCTGGCCGGGTGGGTCTTCTCGCGGACCACGAGCGGGCCGTCGCCGGTGACGGTGATCGGTCCGACCTGGCGCTCGATCGACACGTCGTCCTCGGCCACCTCGTCGGTCGCGATCTCCAGGTCCGACAGGGCCCGTCCGACCGAGACCCGTTCGGGGCGTCCCTTGTGCACCCGCCTTCGATCGGCGGCCTTGCGCATCTGGGCCGCCATCTTGTCCATGGCCAGGTCCAGCGCGCCCATCTTCTCGTCGGCAGCCGCTTCGGCCCGGATCACCGGACCCTTGGAGTACGCGGTGAGCTCCACATGGACAGCGTGGTCGTGCTGGCGCGGGTTGGGTTCGGAGTCAACCTCGACGTGCACCCGCATGATGCGGTGGTCGTGCTTCTCCAACTTCGCGAGCTTCTCGGTTGCATGCGCCCGGAACCGGTCCGAGATCTCGCAGTGCCTTCCGGTGACCACAACGTCCATCAGTTACCTCCATGGGAATCGGTGATGGGTGCTCCCGCCGCTTGGGGCGGGACGATTGATAGCGCGGCAGCGCGGCGAGGGCCGGCGCCCAAGGCTTGCCGCCAAGCCAAGGGATGCTCCGCGCAAGCCAACTGCGTGCGCGGCAGCGCGGCGAGAGCCGTCGGCGGCAGCTTGCTGCCCGCGCTGCGGCGAAGCCGCGCTCGCGCCATTGAAGGAGTCCGCCCGGCCGACCTGGTCTTCGTCCCCACAATCGCCTGCTGAGGCTTCCGCAGCTTGGTGCCACTACTGGCCTTCTCCCGGATTCGGACGTATCTGACGTCCGGTCCGAGGCAGGACTTACGACTAAGCCGCACCGTGATCGTCGACCCGGGGGTCGACTTACGTGGACCGTTTCGCCTGCGACTGGCATCGGCTTGCCGTACCCGGCCGGGCGCCTGCCCCACCTGTACGACGCAACCACGGACCCGGGCGGACTCCATGTAGAGACGTTAGTCCGTTGTCGAAGCGGACGAAAGGCTTCACCCGAACTTGGGCCCCCGGTCACGCAACCGGGTGGCTGCCACGGTGGCCGATGCGAGGACGGTGATGCCCGTGGCCTCGAGCGCCCGTTGCGCCTCGCGGAGCGTCGCGCCGGTCGTGAGGACGTCGTCGCACAGCACGACATGGGCGTGGGGGAACCGCTCCCCCAGGCGTCGTACGACGGCGGAGGGTGCCGCCATGGAACCGGCGAGGTTCGCTGCGCGCCCGCGCGTGTCGAGGCCGGCCTGGTCGATGACGCCGGGGCGCAGTCGCAGCAACTGGAGGGTGGCCACGGTCCTGCCCTCGACCGCGAGGCGGCGCGCGGCGGCCCGGGTCATCGTGAGGGTCGGATCGTGTCCGCGTTGGCGGACTGCTGCAGGTCGGGAGGGCACGGGCACCAGGACGACGGGGGCGCCGGCACCGCAGCGCGCGTCCTCCAGCGCCTGACCGACCGAGCAGGCCAGCAGGTCCCCGAGGGGGCGGGCGAGGGCGAGCACCCGCCGCTCCTTGTGCGCGAGCACCATCGAGCGCAGC
>NZ_JBMCZA010000202.1:7453-7540 GCF_048654705.1 Nocardioides sp. CPCC 206348 | reverse complement strand
CGCCCGCGCGTGTCGAGGCCGGCCTGGTCGATGACGCCCGGACGCAGGCGCAGCAACCGGAGGGTGGCCACGGTCCTGTCCTCGACT
>NZ_JBMCZA010000202.1:0-7443 GCF_048654705.1 Nocardioides sp. CPCC 206348 | reverse complement strand
CGCCGGCACCGCAGCGCGCGTCCTCCAGGGCCTGACGGACCGAGCAGGCCAGCAGGTCACCGAGCGGGCGGGCGAGGGCGAGCACCCGTCGCTCCTTGTGCGCGAGCACCATCGACCGCAGCGCGTCGTCGTAGGCGCCCGTCGCGTACGGCGGCACCAGGCCGGGTGGCCTCGGGGTCGGCCAGCGCACGGCGGCCCCGGAAGGCAGCGCGTCCCGGCAGTCCGGGCAGAGTACCCGCCCCGGCCGGAGGCAGGCCACGCACGCCGACCCGAGGACCAGGTCGACGAAGCCGTCGGCGAGCACGGGCAGCAGGCGCACCGCCCCACCCCATCAACCGCACCGTCGCCGGACAACCGCCGGCCACGGTGCTGCGGAGAACGAGCGGTGGAGAGCTACCCGGCGTAGTCGAGCTGGGTGAGCAGCGCGTCCGCGGCGTCGTACGCGTCCTGCTGCACGATGTCGACGTACCGGTCGGCGTAGACGGCCAGCATCGGTGGGCCGGGGGTCGGCGTGCCGGCCAGGCCGATCAGGGCGCCCGACACGATCGTCGACAGCTCGTCCACACCCACGGTTGCGCCGTCGGCAGCCACCACGTCGACCTCGGAGAGGGTGCCGGGTGCGGTCGGGGTCAGCAACCCGACCCGGATCGGACTGGTCCACGCCATGTCGACGATCCGCCCGTTGCTGGCCGCGTGGACGAGGTACGGCGCCCGCGCGCGGGCGATGCCGCCGCGGCCGTTGATCACCACGCGGGCCCCCACGACCTCGTCGCCCCGGCTGGTGCGCAGAACCGCCACCAGTCGGGTGCCGTCGCGGGACACGATGAGCTGGTGCGCCTGTTCGCCCGTCACGCCGGGCACGTCCACCTGGCGCACGCCATCGCCGTCGACGAGCCACACGACCGATCCGGAACGGCGGCGCTCGAGCACCCACAGTCGTCCGCTGGCGTCCCACGACGGCCGGGCGTACGTCCCGCCACTCAGCACCGTCCGGGTCGGTGGGGCGTCCGCCGTCTCGCGGACCGATCCGACCCGCACCCGCCGGCTGCTCCCGTCGACGACGGCGACCTGCTCGCCGTCCGGCCGGGCGGCTGCCACCTCGATACCGGCACCCTCGTCTCCGAACGGCCCCGTGGCCGGAACCAGGTTGCCAGCGGTCCCCCAGACCAGCCGTCCCCGGGTCAGGCCGAAGAGCAGCGTGGTGGCGCCGGCGCCGGCCGGATCGAAGGCCTGGCCACCGTTGACGGGGTACGTCGACGCGCCACCCGGCAACGGCAGGTCGAAGCCGCCGACGGTGACGCGGAGCGCCGTGATGTCGTCGTCCTGGCGCAGTGTCCACGCCAGCTGGGCGAGCATCAGCTCGGCTTCCTCCGAGGTGACCTTCGGGGCGTCACCGACGAGCGTGATGTCAGCGACGCCGGACTTGTCGACGGGGACGGAGAGGCCGACGCTGAGGCCGGACGGGAGGAAGGAGCGGACCACTCCTCGGGCCAGGGGCGGCGGCCCGGCCAGCAGTCCCGAGACGAGGCTGGTGGCGAGCTGGTCGCCCTCCGGCACGAAGACCGGCTCCGGCACCAGGATCTGGGCGAGCGGGTCGAAGTAGTACAGGGACACCTGGCGATAGCGCTGCTGGAACCAGGTGGCCGGGACCACCAGTGCGTCCTGCGGGTCGGCGATGCGGTACTCGCCGTCCTCCACCGTGACGCGGAATCCCATCGTGAGCTCGTTGGCCGGCACCGGACCACGCCAGCCACCGACGGCGTCCAGGCGGTCGGCAGCCGTGAGCTCGACGGAGACGGAGCCGCCGACCTCGCGGACCGGCAGGGTGTCGCTGTAGACGATGGTCTCCTGCTCGGGATTCCATTGCGCGGCGGCGCCGCCGGTGAGGTACTTCTTGGCCACGCTGGTCTGGATCGGCCAGGCCGTCATCGCGTCGAGGAACCCGGCGACGACCTCGGTGCGCGACGCGCCGGCGGTCGGCGGACGGGCGTCGATGTCGCTGGCCTGGCGCACGTCCTCCTCGTCGGTGACGTTGCGTTCGACGATCGGACCGTCGGTCGGCAACGTCACACAACCGCCGAGCAGGACGGCCGCGAACAGGGCGATCGCCACCTGTCGGGCGATCGCAGCCGGGCGGGTCGTCGGGCGGGTCGTCGGGCGGGTCATCGGGTGCCCTCCTGGGTCGGCACCACGACGGGTCCGATCACGATGCCGGCATCGGTGGACGCAGCGTCGTCGGGAACCAGCGAGAGGGGGCTGTTGCGCAGCGTCGCCCCGGCATGCCGCGGGACCGTCAGCCGGAACTGGGCGCCCTGGCCGGTACGGCCCCAGGCCTGCAACCATCCCCCGTGCAGGTGGGCGTCCTCCTGCGCGATCGCCAGGCCGAGCCCGGTTCCGCCGCTGGTCCGGGCGCGCGCGGGGTCCGAGCGCCAGAACCGGTTGAAGACCATCGCCGCCTCCCCCGGGGCGAGCCCGACGCCGTGATCGCGGACCGTGATCCCGGCCGCCTCGGCGTCCGAGGCCAGCCGGACGATGACCGCTTCGGTCGGATCGTCGGCCTGGGCGTGGTCGATGGCATTGGTGACCAGGTTGCGCACGATCCGCTCGATCCGTCGTACGTCGACCTCGGCGCGCACCTCGTCGTCGGGCTGCTCGATCACGACCCGTACGCCTCGCTGGTCGGCCAGCGGCTGAGCAGCAGTGACCACGCGCTCGACGACCTCAACGAGGTTGACGTCCTCGGTCGCCAGCCGGGCCGCACCGGCGTCGAAGCGGCTGATCTCGAGGAGGTCGACGAGGAGGTTCTCGAACCGGTCGAGCTCGGCCTGGAGCAGCTCGGCCGAGCGCGCCGTCGTCGGGTCGAACCCGTCGCGGGCGTCGTGGAGGACGTCGGACGCCATCCGCACCGTGGTCAGCGGCGTGCGCAGCTCGTGCGACACGTCGGACACGAAGCGGCGCTGGACCCAGCTCAGTTCCTCCAGCTGGCGGATCTGGCGCTGGAGGTTCGTGGCCATCTGGTTGAAGGAATACGCCAGCCGCGCGATGTCGTCCTCGCCCCGGACCTGCAGTCGTTCCTGGAGGCGCCCGGACGCGAGTCGCTCCGCGACCCGTCGGGCCATCCGGATCGGCGTCACGACCTGGCGCGTCACCAGCCAGGTCAGTCCCGCCACCAGGACCAGCAACAGGCCCGCGGCGGTGAGCAGCGCACGGGTGACCAGGCCCAGGGTCTCCTCCTCCTCGGTGAGCGGGAAGAGGAAGTACAGCGTGTAGGTCTTGCCGTCCGACGGCAACGGCACCTGCGCCCCGACGACGATGCCGGCACGCGACGTCGTGCCGTCGGGGCCGGTCTGCACGATGTTGGTGTAGGTCCAGGCGGTGGATCGGCCCAGTCCGTCGAAGTGCGCCTCGAGGCTCTCCGGGACGCTGACCAGGTCCAGGCCGCTGGTGTACTCGCCGCCACCTTCGCGCAGGGGCAGGTCCTCCCCCTCCGGTCCGGCCAGGACGACGCTGTACCCGCGACTCACGCCGCGGTCGATGATCGGGTCGACCAGGTCGCGCTGCTGGCGGCTCGCGTTGACCTCGGTGCCCGACGCGGCAGCGAGCCGGCCGTTCGCATCACTCACCTCCGCGTCGACCTCACCGAGGACGACCTCGACGCGGTGCTCGAGCAGGCCCTGCTTCGTCTGCTGCAGCAGGATCCAGCCGACCGCACTGACGGTGAGCGCCGACAGGACGACCGTGCTGACGACGACCCGTGCCTGGATCGACCGACGCCAGAAGGTGAGCGCACGTCGTACCTCCGGCGCGACCCGGGCCCAGAGGCTGCGCAGCCACCGGGACAGGTCGGATCCGTCCATGTCCGTCGGCCTAGACAGCGCCGGCCTTGTAGCCGACGCCCCGCACGGTCAGGACGATCTCGGGGTGCTCGGGGTCGTGCTCCACCTTCGAACGCAGGCGCTGCACGTGGACGTTGACCAGGCGCGTGTCGGCGGCGTGGTGGTAGCCCCAGACCTCTTCGAGGAGCAGTTGCCGCGTGAAGACCTGGCCGGGCTTGCGGGCCAGGCACAGCAACAGGTCGAACTCCAGCGGCGTCAGGAAGATCTCGACGCCGTCGCGGGTCACCGAGTGCCCGGCGACGTCGATCTCGAGGTTCTTGACGGTGAGCGTCTCCTGGGGGACGTTGTCGGTACGACGCACGCGGGCCCGGATCCGTGCCACGAGCTCCTTGGGCTTGAACGGCTTGACGACGTAGTCGTCGGCACCGGACTCCAGCCCGACCACGACGTCGACGGTGTCGCCCTTTGCCGTGAGCATCACGATAGGGACGCCGGACTCGGCCCGGATCTCCTTGCACACGTCGATGCCGTCCTTGCCGGGCAGCATCAGGTCGAGCAGGACCAGGTCGGGGCGGTAGTCGCGGAAGTCGGCGAGGGCGAGGTCGCCGCGCGGGCACACCCGGCTCTCGAAGCCCTCCTGGGAGAGGACGATGCCCAGCATCTCGGCCAGCGGTGCGTCGTCATCGACGACAAGCACCCGTCCCCGGGTGGGGTACGACGGCGCGCCGGCGGGAGGTGTCATGGGTCGATCCTAGGTGGGAGGAAGGCAGAAGCCCCGCACCGAGTGGGTGCGGGGCTCCTGACCGTGGAACTCAGTAGCGGTATGCGTCAGCCTTGAACGGGCCCTCGACCGGAACGCCGAGGTAGTCGGCCTGCTCCTGGGTCAGGATCGTCAGCTCGACACCGAGGGCGTCGAGGTGCAGACGGGCGACCTCTTCGTCGAGGTGCTTCGGCAGCACGTAGACGCCGACGGGGTACTCCTCGACCTTGGTGAAGAGCTCGATCTGGGCGAGCACCTGGTTGGTGAAGGAGTTCGACATGACGAACGACGGGTGGCCGGTCGCGTTGCCGAGGTTCAGCAGACGGCCCTCGGACAGCACGATGACCTTCTTGCCGTCGGGGAAGATCCACTGGTGGACCTGCGGCTTGATCTCGTCCTTGACGATGCCCTCGATCTTGGCGAGACCAGCCATGTTGATCTCGTTGTCGAAGTGGCCGATGTTGCCGACGATCGCCTGGTGCTTCATCTTCTCGAAGTGCTCGACCCGGATGATGTCGAAGTTGCCCGTCGTGGTGATGAAGATGTCGGCGTACTCGACGACCGACTCGAGGCGCTTGACCTCGTAGCCGTCCATCGCTGCCTGCAACGCGCAGATCGGGTCGATCTCGGTGATGATCACGCGAGCGCCCTGGCCGCGGAGCGACTCGGCGGAACCCTTGCCGACGTCGCCGTAGCCACACACGACGGCAACCTTGCCGCCGATCATGACGTCGGTGCCGCGGTTGATGCCGTCGATCAGCGAGTGGCGGCAGCCGTACTTGTTGTCGAACTTCGACTTGGTGACCGAGTCGTTGACGTTGATCGCCGGGAAGAGGAGCGAGCCCTCCTTGAAGCGGTCGTACAGGCGCAGCACACCGGTGGTGGTCTCCTCGGAGACACCCTTGATGTTGTTGGCGATGTTCGTCCAGCGGGTGGGATTGTTCTCGAGCGAACGAGCGAGGACCCGGAGGACCTCCTTGTACTCCTCGTTGTCAGTCGTGTCCTGGCCCGGAACCACGCCGGCCTTCTCGAACTCGACACCCTTGTGGACGAGCAGCGTGATGTCGCCGCCGTCGTCGAGGAGCATGTTCGGGCCGATCACGTTGCCGGCCTCGTCCTTGAAGTCGAAGACCTTCTCGGCTTCGTCCCAGTACTCCGCCAGCGACTCGCCCTTCCAGGCGAAGACGGGGGTGCCCTTGGGGTCCTCGGCGGTGCCGCCCGTCTCGGGGCGGCCGACGACGACCGCAGCAGCGGCGTGGTCCTGCGTCGAGAAGATGTTGCAGGTGGCCCAGCGGACCTCGGCGCCGAGGGCGACGAGCGTCTCGATCAGCACACCGGTCTGGATGGTCATGTGGAGCGACCCGGCAATCCGGGCGCCCTTGAGGGGCTGGGCATCGCCGTACGTCGTGCGCAGCGAGACAAGGCCGGGCATCTCGTGCTCGGCGAGGGTGAGCTCCTTGCGGCCGAACTCGGCCAGGCTCAGGTCAGCAACCTTGTAGTCCATGAAAAGGGGTCCTCGAGGATCGAGTGTTTCGTGTCCATGCGGCGCATCTGCGCTCTGCCGGGGTCTCCCGCGCATGACACAGGACACCCTACAAGCGGGATTCGGCGCGCGGGGAATCATCAGGGAAGCGACTCACGCCGGACTCGGCGCCGGAGCGGTACGGTTGATCCGTACGTTCTCAGGGCGGGGTGGAAATCCCCACCGGCGGTAGGAGCGTCCCGGCAGATCCGGGGCGGTCGAGCCCGCGAGCGCCACACGGATCCCCCGGATCGGTGTGGGTCAGCAGATCCGGTCGAACTCCGGAGCCGACGGTCACAGTCCGGACGAGAGAGAACGCGACGGGCCTCGTGCGCGTCGTCACGCCCTGGGTGACACGCAAACAGGAGGAACCATGTCACCCACCGCTCCCCGCATTGCCATCATCGCCGCCCGCTGGCACGCCGACATCGTCGATGTCGCCGTGACAACGGCCACGGAAGAACTTCGCAGCCGCGGCTACGAGGTCGACGTGGTGCACGTCCCCGGCGCCTTCGAGATCCCGCTGCAGGTCCGGCGGCTCGCACAGTCTGGCCGGTACGCAGGAGTCGCGGCAGCCGCGCTCGTCGTCGATGGCGGCATCTACCGCCACGACTTCGTCGCTCCCGCGGTCGTCGATGGGCTGATGCGCGTTCAGCTCGAGACCGACGTCCCGGTGTTCTCGGCCGTGCTCACGCCGCACCACTTCCACGAGCACGACGACCACGCCAACTATTTCCGCGCCCACTTCGAGACCAAGGGACGCGAACTGGCGAGCGCGGTCGACGCCACCGTGCGGCTGCCCGTCGGTTGAGCCAAGCGGTTCCGCCCAGCCAGAGATCTGGGCGGGCGGGACCGCCGGCCCAGTCGTTGAGGTGCGAGCGGAACCGTCCACCAACTCTCCACATGCCCGGTCCGGGCCGTTCCCCTTCCACAGGCAGCTTTGCGTCGCTTCGTTGTGTCGGACCTCGATGATCCAATACATGTATGGATCTCGGAACCCAGCCCCAGCTGAAGGGCAGCCATGACACCCGGTCGACGGCCGAGATCCTCACCGACGTCCGGACCAAGGTCCGTGACCGGCGAGGGCTGGTGGTCGGTGAATGGATCGACGCCGTTGCGTGGGCGAACCGCAACATCGTCACCACCCCCGAGCAGGCCGCGACCATCGTGGACGGCGTCATCGACACCGGGGTTCCGATCGCCGGCCACGGCGCACCGCTCGTCAGTGAGTTCAACCTGATGGAGTTCATCGCCGTCTTGGGTCGCTCGCCTGATGGTGGGCGTGCGTACGTGGGGCGGATCATCGAGTGCGCCTGGCGCCTGCC
>NZ_JBMCZA010000201.1:4682-11184 GCF_048654705.1 Nocardioides sp. CPCC 206348 | reverse complement strand
GGTCAGGCTGGGCCCGAGCAGCTTGAGAACGCCGACGATCACTGACCGGACTCCGCACGGGACTCGAGGTCCCGGATCATCTCGTGCACCCGCTTGTCGCGGGCCAGGACGCGGTCCGCGCCGGCGTTGAGCACGCCACGGAAGAGCGAGTACGGCAGCCAGCGCACCGGAGCGATCGTCGTACCGGAGCGCTGGGCGATGCCGCGCGCGATCGAGTCGGCCGCGTCGTCTGCCGAGATGCGATGGTTCAGTGGCCAGCCGAGCAGTTCGTCGAGCTTGCGGCCCAGCGGGTCGTCGTCGAGGGTCGCGGTGGCCAGCGGGGTGTCCACGAAGCCGAAGTAGGCCACGCCGGCGCTGGCGCCGTGCGGTGCCAGCTCCAGCTTGAGGGCGCGGCCGATCTGCTCCGCCGCGGCCTTGCTCGACATGTAGGCGACTCCCCCGATGCCCGGCGAGAACGCGGCGCACGAGGCCACGACGACCACGTGTCCCCTCACGGCGATGACGGCATCGAGTGCCGGCTGCACGGTGTTCAGCACGCCCGTCTGGTTGATCGCGACCACGCGGTCGTAGTCGGCGAGGTCCATCGTCCGGATCGTCGCCGGCGGCGGGGTGACCCCGGCGTTCGCGACGACGACGTCGAGGCGGCCGTGGTGGTCGATGACCCGCGCCACCACCTCGGCCATGGCGGCCCGGTCCGTGACGTCGGCGGTGGCCGTGAACACCCGGGTGTCGCCGAGCGCCTTCGCGGCAGCCTTGAGGCCCTGCTCATTGACGTCCACCAGCGCGACGTGTGCGCCCTGGTTGTGGAGCCGGCGCGCGAGGGCCAGGCCGATCCCCTGCCCGGCGCCGGTGATCAGGACGACCTTGTCGCGGACGTCGTACGACGTGCTCATGCGGACATCTCCCTGGCTCCGGCGGATCGGCGGACGGCGTAGTGGTCGAGGTCGACCGTGCTGGTGCGGCTCTTGAACGTGGCCGAGAAGCCCGGGAAGTGGGTGAAGTTCCTGCCGGTCGGGCTGAGGTAGTAGCTGTGGCAGCCGCCGGTGATGAACACCGACTTCGCCAACCCTTCGTTGGCCCACTCGAAGAAGTCCTGCTGCGCTTCGGCGGTGACCTCGAGGGTCGCGAGGTCGCGCTCCTCCATCTGGCGCAACGCCTCGACGATGTAGTGGACCTGGTTCTCGATCGTGATCACCGCCGACGTGTAGACGCCCGAGTTGGGCCCCAGGATCATGAAGAAGTTCGGGAAGTTGTGGAGCGAGGTGCCGAGGTAGGCCGCCATCTCCCCTGCCCGCCACACGTCCCCGATGCTCGAACCGTCGCGGCCGTGCACGACGTCGAAACCCGGGTGGTCGGTCATCTTGAAGCCGGTGCCGAAGATGATCGTGTCGAGCTCGTGCTCCACGCCGTCCGCCGTGACGATGCCGCGCGGGGTCACCTCGACGATGCCGTCGGAGACCACGGTCGCGTTGTCGGCCGTGAGCGCCGGGTAGTACTTGTTGGAGAACGTCGGGCGCTTGCAGCCCACGGCGTACGACGGCGTGAGACGAGCGCGCAGCTCGGGATCCCTGACCTGCTTCCTGAGCAGCCCGCGGGCCATCAGTTCGAGCGGCTTCTGCAGCCTGGGCTCGCTGATGAAGCCGGGCACGAGTGCCTCGAAGGACAGCTCCCACGCCTTGCGGGCGGCTGCCTGGGCGCCGGGGACGCGCCGGTAGAGCGCGCGGGTGGCCGCGCCGACCTTCCGGTCGGGGTGCGGCAGGATCCACGTGGGCGTGCGCTGGAAGACGGTCAGGTGACCGGCCACGCGCTGGACCCGCGGGATGAACTGCACCGCGGAGGCGCCCGTACCGATGACGCCGACGCGCTCACCGGTCAGGTCGTGGTCGTGGTCCCAGCCCTGCGAGTGGAAGACCGTGCCCTCGAACGTGTCCAGACCCGGGAGGTCCGGCGTCGACGGCGCACTGAACGGGCCGATCGCGCCGACCACGACGGTGGCCGTCAGGTCACCGTCGCTCGTCGTGATGCGCCACAACTGCTCCGTGTCGTCCCAGGACGCGTCGGTCACCTCGGTGCCGAAACGGATGTGCGGCAGGACCTCGAAGTCCTCCGCGCACTGGTGCAGGTAGTCCTTGAGCTCCGCCTGCAACGGGTAGAGCCGGCTCCAGTCCGGGTTCGGCGCGAACGAGAACGAGTAGATCAGCGACGGCACGTCGCACTGGGCTCCCGGGTAGTTGTTGACCTGCCAGGTGCCGCCCACCTCGTCCGCGCGCTCGAGCACGACGAAGTCCTCGATGCCGGTCTGCTTGAGGCGGATCGCCGTACCGAGGCCGCCGAAGCCGGCGCCGATGATCGCGACCCTCACGTGTGGGAGTGCCACGACGTCTCGCTTCCTTCGCATCAGAGATCCAGGGTCAGGCTGTCGCCGGCGGCGCGCGAGACACAGATCAACATCGAGTCCTCGCGCTCCTCGGCCCGCAGCTTGTGGTCGCGGTGCTCGACCGCGCCCTCGATGACGGCGTGCTTGCAGCTGCCGCAGAAACCCTGCTGGCAGGAGTAGCGCACGCCCGGTACCTCGCGACGGATGGCGGCCAGGGCGGACTCGTCGGCGGCCACCTCCACGGTCACGCCCGTGCGGGACAGGTGGACATCGAACGCGCGGCCGCCCACGACGGCAGGGGCGGAGAACCGCTCGCTGTGCAGCGAGCCGGTCGGGTTGAGCGTCGGTTGGAGGACGCGCGCGGCGTCGATCAGCTGCGGAGGACCGCAGACGTAGATCGCGGCCCCCTGCCCGGCGTGGCCCAGCAGCTCGGCGACGTCCGGGACGCCGTACTCGTCGTCGGGACGCAGTACGAGCTGGCCGCCCTCGAACGCCTGCAGCTCGTCGACGAAGGGCATCGTGGCGAGCGAACGGCCGACGTAGACCAGCTTCCAGTCCTTGCCGCGGCGCGAGGCCTCACGCACCATCGGCAGGATCGGCGTGATGCCGATGCCACCGGCGATGAAGAGGTACGACTCGGCATCGATGAACGTGAACGCGTTGCGTGGTCCGCGCACCGTGATCGTGTCGCCCTGGGCGACCTCGTCGTGCAGGGCGAGCGAACCGCCACCACCGCCCTTGTCCTTGTCGATCCGTCGTACGGCGATCCGGTAGCTGCCGAGGTCCGCAGGGTCACCGCACAGGGAGTACTGCCGCTGCGCGCCCGAAGGCAGGAAGACGTCGAGGTGGGCGCCGGGCACCCAGGCGGGCAGGTCCGAGCCGTCGGGGTTGCGCAGCTCGAAGCTGATGACGTCCTCGACAACGGTCGTGACGGAGGCAACGACCAGGTCCATGTCGAAACCGGTCATCCGTACCGGGGCGGAGCGCGAGAGGTACGGCGCCGCGGCGCTGGCCGCGAACACAGTCGAGTACGCCTGCGCTCCCCTGGCCAGCGCGCGCAGCTTCAGTGACGGCGCGGCGGTGCTCATGCTCGCGCCGCCGGGGACACCGCGAGATAGCGGACAGCCTTGTCGATCGGGCCCATCTGCGAGGGGTGGAAACCCGGTCGGAGGTACTGCGGGATCTCCTTGACGATGAACTGGATGCCGGGCATCAGGCCCTTGCGGGTGTCCTTCACGAACTCGACCGGCCAGGTCCAGCGGTGCCTGGTGACCGTCGGATCGTTGGCGTACAGCCAGCTCGACGTGTAGAGCCACAGCGCCAGCAGGCCGCCGGAGGCGAGGAACGCGGTGCGGACGCGACGGGCGTAGCTGCCGTCGACGTACTGGTAGACGTCGTAGGCGACGTTGCGGTGCTCCATCTCCTCCGCTCCGTGCCAGCGCAGCAGGTCGAGCATCGTCGGGTCGACGCCGAGCCTGTCGAACTCCTCGTTGTCGAGCAGCCACTCACCGATGGTCGCGGTGAAGTGCTCCGCGGCGGCGTAGAGGCCGAGCCGCTCGTGGAACCAGGCCTCGCCGGCCCGGCCCGTCAGGCCGTGGTCCCCGAAGACCTGGTCCATCAGGAACTCCATCAGCTTCATGATCTTCGGGATGTCGACGCCGTTCTCCTCCAGGTGGATCCGGAACGACTCGTGCGAGCTGGCGTGCGTCTCCTCCTGGCCGATGAAGCCCTGGAGCTCCTCGGTCAGGCGGGGGTCGTCGATCAGCGGCAGCGCGCGGCCCAGGACGTCGGCCATGGCGCGCTCACCCTCGGGCAGCACCAGGTGCATGACGTTCCAGAAGTGCGTGGCGTAGGGGTGGCCGGGGATGTACTCGGTCGGCACGCCCGTCCAGTCGAAGGACACGTCGCGGGCGTTGATCGCCAGCGCTTCGCTCCGGTACGCGCGGGGCGGCTTCCTGCTCGATTGCCTTGCCATGGTCTTGCCTCCAGGATCGACGAGACCGTGACTGTAACAAAGCAACACTTGTTGTTGCAATGCTGCTTTCGTATGCTCCCCCCATGACCGACGACGACCATGCCCCTGAGATGGCGCCCGAGGTGCACGCGATTCTCGACGCCGCACTCTCGCTGTGCGCCGAGTTCGGCGTGAAGCGCACGACCATCGGCGACATCGCGCGGCGTGCCGGGATCGACCGGGTCACGGTCTACCGACGGATCGGCAACAAGGAGCAGGTCATCCAGGCCGTCGTCACCCGCGAGGCCACGCGGCTCTTCACGGAGGTGTCCACGACCGCTCGCACCGGCACCACGATCGAGGAGCGGGTCGAGCTCGGCTTCACCGCGATGATGCAGCAGGTCCGGGGCCACGCGATGCTCGCCCGGATGCTCCAGGTCGAGCCGGAGACGGTGCTCATGCAGCTCACCACCGAGGGCAGCCGGCTCGTCACCGGCGCGGTCGTCGCGACGCTCGGCTTCTTCAACGAAGCAGTCGAGGACGGCCTGCTGGACTCCACCGACGACATGGAGGCCAGCGCCGAGCTGCTCGTGCGCGTCGTGCACTCCTACCTGCTGACGCCCCGTGCCCTGATCGAGCTCGACACCCCGGCACAGCTGGGCGACTTCGCCCGCGACCACCTGGTGCCGATGGTCCTCAGAGCCCGTGCCGGACGCTGAGGACCTTCCGCATCACCGGCAGGACGTGCCGGGCCCGCTTGATCGCGATCAGCTCGAAGCCCGGCAGGCCGAACTTCTGGCGTACGACGCCGCGCGTCTGGGCGAACTCGCGCAGGCCGTCCGCACCATGGACCCGGCCGAAGCCGCTCGCGCCCACGCCACCCATCGGCACGGCACCCATGCCGGCGAACGCGATCACCGCGTTGATGCTGACCTGGCCGGCCCGCAGCTGATCGGCGATCTCGTCACCGCGTGAGCGGGAGAAGACCGAGGCGCTGAGCGCGTAGTCGTGGTCGTTGGCGAACTTGATCGCCTCGTCCACGTCGGCGACGCGGGTCAGGGTCACGGTCGGGCCGAAGGTCTCCTCGCGTACGGCGAGGGCGTCCTCGGGCAGGTCGGCCATGACGATCGGCTCGATGAACCGCTGCCCGATCGAGGCGGGTCCACCCTTGAGGAAGGTCGCGCCTCGCTCGACCGCGTCGGCCACGTGCCGTCGTACGACGTCGACCTGGGAGGGCATGGTCATCGGGCCGTAGTTGGCCCTGTCGTCCTGGCCGGAGCGGACGCCGTCGAGCTGGTCGAGCAGGAGGGCCTGGAACTCGTCGGCGACCTCCTCGACGACGTACACGCGCTCGACGCCCACGCAGGTCTGGCCGGAGTTCGCGAAGGCGCCCCACGCCACGGCGCGAGCCGCGGCCTTGAGGTCGGCGTCCTCGGCGACGACCACCGGGTCCTTGCCGCCGCACTCGAGGACGACGGGCGTCAGCGTCTCGGCGCACTGCGCCATCACCCGCCTGCCCGTCGCGGTCGAACCGGTGAAGCCGATCTTGTCGACGCCGGCCTTGCACAGCGCCGCGCCGGTCTCGCCGAGTCCGGTGACCAGCGTCAGGACACCGTCGGGGGCGTCCGGGTTCGCTGCGGCGAACGCGTCGACGTACCACTGGCTCACGGCCGGGGTGAACTCGCTCGGCTTCAGCACCACCGTGTTGCCGACGGCCAGCGCGAAGGCGACGGCGCTGTTCGGTGAGTAGAGCGGGTAGTTCCAGGGGCCGATGACGCCCACCACCCCGAGCGGGTCGTAGCCGACCCGGGCGGAGTAGTTCGCGAAGAGCGGGCCGGGGTTCACCTTCTGGGTGCGGAGCACCTTGGCGGCGTTCTTCTCGGCCCAGTGGAGATGCTCGACCGTCAGCACGACCTCGAGGACGGCGTCCTCGACCGGCTTGCCGTTCTCGCGGTGGATCAGCTCGGCGATCTCGTCGACGCGGTGCCAGATGTCACGGCGCCATGCGGCCAGGCGCTGGGCGCGGCCATCGAAGCCGAGCCCCCGCCACCAGGTGGTGGCCTCGCGCGCCGCCCCGACGACCCGGCGCACTTCCGCCTCCCCCATCACCGGGAACGTCGAGACGAGCGTGCCGTCGACGGGGTTGAGGCTGTCGAACGTCATGCCTTCTC
>NZ_JBMCZA010000201.1:4041-4672 GCF_048654705.1 Nocardioides sp. CPCC 206348 | reverse complement strand
ACGACCCGCCGCACTTCCGCCTCCCCCATCACCGGGAAGGTCGAGACGAGCGTGCCGTCGGCGGGGTTGAGGCTGTCGAACGTCATGCCTGCTCCTTGGCGTACGACGCGCGCAGGTCGCGCTTGAGGATCTTGCCGGCGCCGCTCATCGGGAGCTCGGCGAGGAAGTCCACGCTGCGCGGCACCTTGTAGTTGGCGATCAGCCCCTTGACGTGGGCGATCAGGTCCTCGCTCGTGAAGTCGGCGTCGGGTGCCTTCACCACACAGGCGTGGACGGTCTCACCCCACTGGTCACTGGGCAGGCCGATGACGGCCGACTGCAGGACTCCGGGGAACTTCGAGATGGCGCCCTCGACCTCGGCGGAGTACACGTTCTCGCCGCCGGTGACGATCATGTCCTTGATCCGGTCGACCACGAACACGAAGCCATTGGCGTCGATGTAGCCGCCGTCGCCGGTGTGCATCCAGCCGTCCTTGAGGACCGCCGCGGTCTCCTCGGGCCGGTTCCAGTAGCCGAGCATCACGTTGGCGCCGAAGACGCAGATCTCGCCGACGGTGCCGGTCGGGACCGGGTTCCCTTCCTCGTCGAGGATCCGGACCTCGGTGTGCGGCGCGGCCTGGCCGGCAGCCGC
>NZ_JBMCZA010000201.1:3026-3796 GCF_048654705.1 Nocardioides sp. CPCC 206348 | reverse complement strand
CAGATCTCGCCGACGGTGCCGGTCGGGACCGGGTTCCCCTCCTCGTCGAGGATCCGGACCTCGGCGTGCGGCGCGGCCTGGCCGGCGGCCGTGAGCAGGCCGTCGACGTGGTCGTCCGGGCCGAGCAGCGTGGCCACCGGGGCGAGCTCGGTCATGCCGTAGGCCTGGGTCAGCCGGAGGTGCGGCAGGAGCGCCTTCGTGCGGAGCAGGACACCCTCGGAGATGACCGATCCGCCGTACATCAGGCGCTGCAGGGACGACAGGTCGTGTTCCTTGGCGTCCGGGTGGTCGACGACCATCTGGATCATCGTCGGCACCATCAGCACGTCGGTGATCCGGTGCTTCTCGATCGTCACCAGGACGTTCTTCGGTTCGAAGAACGGGATGGTGACGTGGGTGCAGCCGAGCAGGTTCGCGCCCAGGTTCCCGGCCAGGTCGGCCAGGTGGAACATCGGCGCCGCGTGCAGGTACGTCGAGTCGCGCTGGAGCAGGTACCCACTGGCCACCGCCCCCAGAGCGGAGGTCAGCAGGTTGCAGTGGGAGAGCATGACGCCCTTGGGGAAACCGGTCGTGCCCCCGGTGTAGAACAACCCGGCCAGCTGGTCGTCGCAACGCCGTACGTCGGCGACCGGCTCGTTGTCGGCGACCAGCGCCTCGTAGGACACCATGCCCTCCGGCGTCGGGCCGTCGCCGCAGTGCACCAGGGTCGTCACGGACGGACAGCTCGCGGTGATCGCCGGCGCCATCGGAGCGAACGCGTCGTCGATCAA
>NZ_JBMCZA010000201.1:1199-3016 GCF_048654705.1 Nocardioides sp. CPCC 206348 | reverse complement strand
CCGCAGTGCACCAGGGTCGTCACGGACGGACAGCTCGCAGTGATCGCCGGTGCCATCGGCGCGAACGCGTCGTCGATCAGCAGCACCGTGGTGCCCGAGTCGTTGAGCGCGTAGATGATCTCCTGCGGGCTCCACCGGATGTTGATCGGGTTGAGCACCGCGTTGGCCCACGGGATCGCCGAGTAGTACTCGACGTACCGGTCGCTGTTGAGCGACAGGATCGCGACCACGTCGCCCTCCGCCACACCCAGCCCCTGGAGGCCGGCCGCGAAGCGGGCGACGCGATCGCCCATCTCGGCGAACGTGTGGCTGCGGTCGCCGTGGACGGTGGCGGTCTTGTCGGGCGTCGCCTGCAGCGACCGGTGGAGGCCTTGGGTCAGGTACACGATCTGCTCCTCGATGCGAGTGGGTCCGAGAGTGGGTCGCTGCGGGGTGGATCAGCGGCTGGTCACAAGGACCGCGCGATGAGTTCCTTCATCACTTCGTTCGCGCCGGCAAGGATGCGCAGCACGCGTACGTCGGTGTAGATGCGGGCGATCGGGTACTCGTTCATGTAGCCGTAGCCACCGAACAGCTGCAGGCAGCGGTCCGCGACCTCGGTGGCGCGGTCGGAGATCCAGTACTTGGCCATCGATGCCTCGGTGGCGTCGAGCTTCCCGGCGAGGTGCTTCTCGATGGACTGGTCGAGGAACGCCCGGTTGACGCGGGAGATGGTCTCGCACTCGGCCAGCTCGAAGCGGGTGTTCTGCAGCGCCATCAGCGGCTTGCCGAACGCGTGGCGGTCCTTGGTGTAGCCGATCGTGAGCTCGACAGCCTTCTCGATCTGGGCCTGGGCCAGGATCGCGGTGATGAGTCGCTCCTGCGGGAGCTGCTCCATCATCTGGTAGAAACCGTGGCCCTCCTTCGGGCCGAGCAGGTTGGCCTGCGGGACGCGGAGGTCCTCGAACGCCAGCTCCGCGGTGTCCTGGTCCTGCTGGCCCATCTTGTCGAGCACGCGACCGCGGGTGAAGCCCGGCGTGTCGTCGCCGACCTCGGCAACGATGAGCGAGATACCGGCGGCCCCGGCCTCGTCGCCCGTCTTCGCGGCGATCACGATGAGGTCGCAGACGTGGCCGTTGGAGATGAAGGTCTTGGCGCCGTTGATGACGTAGTCGTCGCCGTCCTTGACCGCTCGCGTCGCGATCGCCTGCAGGTCGGACCCGGTGCCGGGCTCCGTCATCGCGATCGAGAGCACCCACTCCCCCGAGCACACCTTGGGCAGCCACCGCTTCTTCTGCTCCTCGGTGGCGTAGGCGTTGAGGTAGTGCGCGACGATGCCGATGGAGACGGCAAAGCCCATCGACGTGTCGCCAGCGCGGACCTGCTCCTCGATCAGCACGGCCTCGGCAGCGAACGAGGCCCCACCGCCGCCGTACTCCTCGGGCAGGGACATGCCCACCAGGCCGAGCTCGCCGGCCTTCAGGTAGGCCTCGCGGCTCGCGTGGCCCTGCGCCCGGTGCTCGTCGGCACGCGGGAGGACCTCCTTGACGAAGTACGTCGCGGCGAGCTCACGCACCGCCGCGAGGTCCTCGTTCATCCAGGACGGCGTAGTTGTTGGCACAGCGCCAATAGTGCACTACTGTTGACAGCCGGTCAACAAGCGCATCGAAGACGTACGGAAGCAGGCCACCATGGACTCCGCGCTCGCGAGCACCTTCACCGACATCACCTACGCGGTGGCCGACCGGATCGCGACCATCACCCTCAACCGGCCCGCAGCGCGCAACGGCTACACGATCACCATGGCCGACGAGCTGGTGCTCGCACTGGACCTCGCC
>NZ_JBMCZA010000201.1:914-1189 GCF_048654705.1 Nocardioides sp. CPCC 206348 | reverse complement strand
TCCGGCGGCGAGTTCGACACCAACGAGGACGTCGCCGACGCCAGCACCTGGCAGGAGCCCGCGGGCCGCTGCTCCAAGCGGGTCTTCACCATGAACAAGCCCGTGATCGCAGCGATGCGCGGCGCGGCCGTCGGTGGTGGCCTGACCATCACGCTGGCGTGCGACTTCCGCCTCGGCTCGACCGACTCGAAGTTCGGCTTCGTCTTCGGCCGACGCGGCATCTTCCCCGAGGCGGCGTCGGTCTGGCACCTCCCCCGCCTGGTCGGCATGACCAG
>NZ_JBMCZA010000201.1:601-904 GCF_048654705.1 Nocardioides sp. CPCC 206348 | reverse complement strand
GGCTCGACCGACTCGAAGTTCGGCTTCGTCTTCGGCCGCCGCGGCATCTTCCCCGAGGCCGCCTCGGTCTGGCACCTCCCCCGGCTGGTCGGCATGACCAAGGCCCAGGACTGGATGATCAGCGGCCGGGTCTTCGGTGCCGACGAGGCGCTCACCTCGGGGCTCATCACGTCGGTGCACGCGCCTGAAGAGGTGCTGGACGAGGCGTACGCACTGGCCCGCGACCTGCGTGACAACAGCGCGCCGGTCTCGATCGCGGTGATCCGCCAGATGCTCAACCGGCTCAGCGGACTGGACTCGCCG
>NZ_JBMCZA010000201.1:0-591 GCF_048654705.1 Nocardioides sp. CPCC 206348 | reverse complement strand
TGATCAGCGGCCGGGTCTTCGGTGCCGACGAGGCGCTCGCCTCGGGCCTCATCACGTCGGTGCACGCACCCGAGGACGTCCTCGACGACGCGTACGACCTGGCCCGCGACCTCCGCGACAACACCGCACCGGTCTCGATCGCGGTGACCCGCCAGATGCTCAACCGGCTCAGCGGACTCGACTCGCCCTTCCCGGCGCACGAGGTCGACTCACGGCTCATCTCGGGGCTGCTGACCAGCGCCGACGCGATCGAGGGCGTCATGTCCTTCCTCGAGAAGCGCCCGCCCGCCTTCCCGGGCACGGTGGAGAAGGACCTGCCCGGGTGGCTCCCCTGGGTCGACGAGGCGTGATGGAAGAGTTGTCCCGTGACCACTGAGCCCCGATGGCGTCGCCTCGGCCCCGATCAGCGGCGCGAGGAGATCTTCGCCAGCGCGCAGCGCCTGTTCGCGCTGCGCCCGTACGGCGAGGTCTCGACCACCGACATCGCGAATGAGGCCGGCGTCGCCCGCGGGCTGCTCAACCACTACTTCGGCACGAAGCGCGACCTGTACCTCGAAGTGGTGCGGGCGGCCGCGGCGGTCCCCGGGAACG
>NZ_JBMCZA010000200.1:20072-21057 GCF_048654705.1 Nocardioides sp. CPCC 206348 | reverse complement strand
CGAGGCGCTCTCGTAGTTCCGCGACCGTAGTTCTCTGGTAAACAGCGGGGTCCAGCAACTTGAGCATCGCCAGGAACGCGTGCTCGTTGTGCAGTGCTGGTGTGGCGGACAGCATCAGCAACCGGGGACTGGAGTTTGCCGTCTTGGCCAGGCTCTCGAACCGTGCGGCGAGACTGGAGTCGTCACTGGTGGAGAGTCGGGCCAGGTTGTGCGCCTCGTCAACGACCACCAGGTCAGCGGGGGACCAGGTTGCCGGCTCGTCATCGCGGCCGAAGCGGATCTCGGCCCGCCGGAAGTCCTGGACCCGGAACTTGCTGTGCAGTTCGCGCTTCCACTGGTCGACGAGGAACGGCGGTAGGATCAACTGCACGCTGAGTTTCGGGTTGTCCAGCAGCATCTGCCGGATCACGATGCCTGCTTCGATGGTCTTTCCGAGACCGACCTCGTCGGCGAGCAGGTACCGCTGGACGGGGTCTTGTAGGACCCGCCAGGCGGTCTCAATCTGGTGCTCGTGCAACTCGATGCAACTCGACAAGGCTCCGCGCATGCCGTGCGAGGCAGACCGCTGCCGGAGGATGCCTTGGAGAAAGGGTCGCCGCATGTCGGCCAGGAGAGGGGACTCCAGGAGGCCCGCGGCACCGAAGGCCACAGGGTCGTTGAGGGGTTGATCCCAGCGGACGAAGATCTGCGCTTCGAGCAGGTGGCCGTCCCATTCGTGCCCGCGGACGAGGATGTCACCGTGCTCGGTCGTCTCGATGATGCGACCGGACCGCCATTGGGCAGTCTTGTCTTGCCAGAACACCCGCAGTTCTGGGCTCAGTGCGAACCTCTTCAAACTGGCCCGCGGCACATTCTCCTGGTACATCTCCTCCGGCGTCTGGCTCGGTGCGTCGAAGTAGGCCAGGACCAGGTTGTCGCCATCGCGGCCGACCAATTTGCCTGGTCCGAAGGTGTTCGCCGACGAAACAAGGAGGTCGCCCCTGCT
>NZ_JBMCZA010000200.1:15884-20016 GCF_048654705.1 Nocardioides sp. CPCC 206348 | reverse complement strand
GCGGCAGGTCGGAAATCGCGAGCAACCCCAGAAGGATTTTCCGCTGTTGGGACCTCGAGATACGAACTGCATCAGCATCGGCGCATTGCACTTAGGACAAGTGACGTCGTCGATCACTGCGACCCCCATCTGCTCGGACTTCGAGGAGGCTATCGCCGCCGTCCGACTCATGGAGGTAGGTCAAGGAAATTGCATG
This sequence comes from Nocardioides sp. CPCC 206348, assembly GCF_048654705.1. Taxonomy (NCBI): domain Bacteria; kingdom Bacillati; phylum Actinomycetota; class Actinomycetes; order Propionibacteriales; family Nocardioidaceae; genus Nocardioides; species Nocardioides sp. CPCC 206348. The sequence goes on along the minus strand of NZ_JBMCZA010000200.1, from coordinate 19,820 downwards.
AAGGTTTGGCAAATCGCGCGACATTTACCGCACCGCGCGCAGCAGGTATCCCGTGAGCATCCGGATGTCGTTCGGGGTGTTCTGGATCCCGTTCCAGCGCCGGGCCTGGTCGGCGCCGAAGTCCCACGTGCCGCCAGTCCATGCGCAGTGCTCGCGCAGTCTCTGCAGTCGTGCTGGGATGTCGAGGGCCGGCAGGTCGGCCGCTGGGACGCCGTCGGTGAGCGCGTCCATCACGTACCCGAGCGACTGGATGCCGGCGCCGTGGGTCAGTCGCGACTTCGTCGGCGGCAGTTCCCAGGCCTCCGGGAAGGTGACCCGGACGGCGGTCCAGTAGAAGTTCAGGTGGAGCAGGATTCGGTCTATGTCGCCGGAGCCGTCCACCGGATCCCTGTACTGATAGAGCGCACCCTCGTACAGGCTGTTCTCGATCATCCGTAGGACGCTGTTGTCCTTGATGTAGCCGTGCGGCATGGTCGGGGTTGCGATTCGGCCGGCGAACGGTTCCCCCTCGCCGCCAAGCCCGAAGTTCAACTGGGTCAACACCTGCGCCGGGAGTTGTTTCCGGGCGTAGTTGGTCGGTAGGTGTCCCTTGGTGTCGGGCAACAGTTCGTGGATCAGGCCCTTGGGTAGTGGTTTCGTGTTGTTCACCAAGATGAACTGGGAGCGCTGCTCTTCCTCGCCCTTGGCGATGAACCCCACCGCGGCCACCGGGAACTCGGCCAGGTCAGCATCCCGGATCGCGGCACTGCGTTGCTGGCCGTCGACCAACCAGGCGGGTCGCTCGTCGTCGGGCAGTGTCTCGTCAACGGGGATGATCAGTTCGCCGATGGTGACGTACTCGACCGACGAGGCGGAGTCAGTCGGTTCGAAGGCGACTCGGTCATCGAACGCGAACACCACAGCGTTGGGCAGCATCGCCCCGTCGGACTCGAGGTACCTGCGGATCGCTCGGATGTGTGTCAGGACTTCTGGGCGCTGGTACCCAGCCAACTTCTTGTCGTCCCGGTGGACGCGGCTGATTGCACTGAAATCCTGGATCTGCTTGCCGTCGACTCCGAAGGTGTAGATGTTCTGTTCGCCTTGGCGGATCCGGAGAGCCGGAAGTCGAATCTCGTACCTGTCAGCCATGTGCAGCCCTCTCGGCTTCTGGTTGGAGTCGGGCCATCTTCGCAGCCAGTACCGACACGTTGTGGAATCCTCGCCGCTTGTTGCGTTCGGTTCCTCGGAAGATTCCGATTTCGATGCCGTGCTGCCTACACAGCGCGCACTGGCATGCGAGCCAAGGCGCGGCGCTGAGGGTTCGTGCGTATCCGTCGAGGTAACTCTTCTTTGAATCGCAAATCAGTTCGTACTCGCCGAGAGCGTCGAGACAGCCCTGAACTTGGCTACCTGAACCATCGAATGCGCGGAGTGCCTTGAGGGTCGCCCGCTCTGCGTCCAACGCAGACTTCTGTGAAACGGTTCCGGCAAGAATCGCTCGCTTGAGAGTCGGATTTCCATCCACCTGCGGCACACGCAATGCCACGTATGCGTCATCGAGTGTGTGGTAGTTCTTCCGGTCGTCCATGAAAGCCTGCCGGAATGACGAGGTGCTATCAAAACTGGTGACACCGAGTCGTCCGAAGTCGGCCATCGCTTCGGTTCGGGTGATTCCGAGCAAGTGGAGCCCTGTCTCTGGCCGGCGAACTGCGTTGATGGCTTCCAGGCAAGCCAGAATCTGGGTCGTCTTCAAAGGCACCATGCCGCCCAACGCGATTCTGCGGTACCCCATCTCCTCTAGCGATCGAACGCTGGCGGCGTAACTCGCAGGGCTCCACCCTTGGGCAGCGCCGACCGGCTCTATCGGCGCACTCTGATCCTGCACCAAGCCAAAGAACTCCTCCGCGAACCGAAGAGTAAGGAGGCGCCGAGCCGACCACTCGGGGTCGACTTCGCTTTCGCTTGCGGTAGCGGCATATCCGAAGATGACGTGGTCGGTGCTGATCCCGGAGTCGAATCCACACGAGACGTAGAACTCGAGAGTCTCAGCCGGCGTGACTGGCGGCACAGCCTCGTCGACGTAGTTGAACGCACCATTGTCACCGAGCGCTTCGACCCCCTTGGGTAGACGAAAGAATCGCTGGACACCCATCCGATGCAGGCGCGCTCGTTGCGCTGCCGTGTACTTGCCGCCGCCCTTGATCGAGCCATCGACGATGGACTTGCTGACCAGGATCCCGTCGTACGGTGCCCCGCCGAGAACCTCGTGGGCATAGAGGTCGTCGCGTTGACGGACACGGTGGGCCGAGTACTCGTCGCGCAAAAAGTCGTACGAAGGACTGACGAGATCCTGACTGTCCGGGAAAAAGAACCTCATCGGCGCCCGGTCCGTTCTGCCAGATATGCCCGAACTAGGAAGTTAGACAGTGCACTGATGTGCCGCGGGGTGTTCTGCACGTCGTTCCAGACGATTCCCAAGTCGTCCCACGTGCCGGCGGTCCACCGGCACTGGTCGGCAATCAGCGACAGTTCGGTGCGGGCTCGCTTGGTCGCGTCCGGGGCGTCCGGGTCCACGTGCGCCATGACCCGGTCCATCAATCGGCCCATCGCCCGGATGCCGACGCCGCCCATCAGTCGCGAGTCGGTCGGCGACTGCCCCCAAGCCCGCGGGAAGGTCTCCTTGACGGCGCCCCAGTAGGCGATCAGCAGGCGGCGAATGCCCTCGGTGTCAGTGGTGCCGGTAGCGATGTTCCGGTACGGGAACAGCACTCCGGACGGCGACTCGATCGATTCGCGCAGAGCCTCCACCAGGCCGGTGTCGGTGACGACGGCGACCTTCTTGCTGTCGATCGGGGTCGAGGAGCGGCGGATGATCCCGTGGAAGGGCGAGTCCGGGTCGCTGTTCAGCATGTCGACCAGGGCAGAGGGGAGTTGCCGCGTCGCCATCCGGGCCGACGGCACTCGGGCGATCTCCGGCAGCAACTCGGTGACCAGGCCCACCGGCAGTGGTTGCACCGTGTTGACCCGCAGGAACTGTTCGCGCTGCAGTTCCAGGTCGTCGGCGACGAAGCCTGCCACTGGCACGGGCAGGCGGGTGTTCTTGGTCCTGGCCAGCGCCAGACTGCGTTGCTGGCCATCGACGATCCATGCAGGACGGGGGCCGTTCCCGTCGCGTGAGAACGGGATCTCCAGCGTGCCAGAGATCGCAAGGCCGTCACTCGCGCCGGGGCCACGACTGGATTTGAACCGGACTTCGGTCGGTAGCGCCAAGATCAGTCCGTTCGGGAAGAGTGCATCGCCGGAGTCGAGGTAGTCCTGGATCTGCTTGACGTGCTTCTTCTTCTCCGGTCGTTGGTAGCCGATCAACTTGCCAGCCTCGTCCCGGCCGATCCGGGAGACGTCGGCAACCAGGTCCACCTCCTCGGCGGCCAGGGTGAACAGGTACAGCGGTACGTCGCTGTTCTGTAGGACCTTGAGGGCCCGACGCTCAAGCCATTGCTCGCTCATACCCTTGCTCCTGACTGGGTGAAGAGGGCGCCGAAGCGGCGCTGCTCGCAGGCCATACCGGCGTCGCGCAGATGACGCAGCGCCCGGGACTTGGTCAACGCCGGTTCGAGGCGGCGCAGTGCGGTGATGAACTCCAGCACCGCGCCGTCGGTCATTGGCTCTCGGTTCCAGCGCTCGTGATGCTCCGCGCCGGCGGCCCACTGCTGCCACCGGTCCCGGACGACGGGGGAGTGCACGCCGTCGGCGCCGGCCAGTTCGGTCCAGCGGATCGCCATCCGCAGGTTCAAGCTGGTAGCGGTGCCGCCGAGCGCGTGGCGCAGCGCTCGGTTCGATGGCACCCGCAGGCCGGCCGGGATGTCCTCCGAGCCGCCGAACACCAGCAGGCCGCCGGTGTCCGCCCGGGTGAGCAGGTCGGCGGCGATCACCTTGGCGTAACTCTCCGACAGGACC
>NZ_JBMCZA010000200.1:12340-15837 GCF_048654705.1 Nocardioides sp. CPCC 206348 | reverse complement strand
GGTCGGTGGTGTTGCCGACGGCATCCGGGTGCGGCCGGGTGAAGGTGGCGCCGTACGCGGGCGCCCTGTAGTCGATCGGTCGCAGCCCGACGCCGGCTGATGCGACTAGGGTCCGTGGTTGGTACCCGGCCTTCTCGACAGCCCGTTCCAGAACGCTGACCTGCGACCAGGTCTCACCTTGGTACAGATCCCGCAGGGGGACAGTGTCGTCGGCGTGGCGTAGCCTCCGCGACCAGGACGCCGCGCGGTCCTCCATGCTCGCCGGAGGGAGGTCGCGGATCCGGAGGCCGTCCTGAACGGGCGCTGACTTGCGATCAGCGCAGGTGACGACGATCGTCAGTTTTTGGGTCACTCGTTCGGTCTCCGGTTAATAACTGTCGGTGTGTCGAAGTTACTCTATGCGGTAGTTAGTCGTAGCGTCACTGTGTACACGCAGCGACAGTTGAGGAAAGTTCAGGTGGTTCAAATGAAGGCAGTTGTCCTGCTCAGTGGGGGTCTTGACTCCACGACCGTGCTGGCGCACGCGAAGAGCCTGGGCTTCGAGCCCTACGCCCTGAGTTTCCGCTACGGCCAGCGCCATGTCGTCGAACTGGAGGCTGCCCGCAAGGTCGCCGAGGCTCAGGGGGTGGCCGGCCACGTGATCTGCGACATCGACCTGAGCGTGTTCGGCGGGTCGGCCCTGACTGCCGACATCGACGTCCCCAAGCATGAGACCGCCGCCGAGGTTGCCGAGGACATCCCGGTCACCTACGTGCCGGCGCGCAACACCGTGTTCCTCTCCTTCGCCCTCGCCTACGCGGAGGTGATTGGCGCGACGGACGTGTTCATCGGTGTGAATGCCTTGGACTACTCCGGCTACCCGGACTGCCGCCCGGAATACATAGAGGCGTACGAGAACATGGCCAACCTGGCCACCCGGGCCGGCGTCGAGGGTGGGCGTTTGAAGATCCATACTCCGCTGATCGACAAAACCAAGGCGCAGATCGTCGAGATGGGTCTGGCGCTCGGCGTTGACTATGGGCTTACCTCGTCCTGCTATGACCCCGACGCCGCCGGCCGCTCGTGCGGCCACTGCGACTCCTGCCTGCTGCGCCTGAAGGGCTTCGCCGAGGCCGGCACCTCCGACCCGATCGAGTACCAGTGACGTACAAGATCAAGGAGATCTTCTACACCCTCCAGGGGGAGGGGGCGCACGCCGGGACGCCGGCGGTGTTCTGCCGGTTCAGCCTCTGCAACCTCTGGACCGGCCGCGAGGCCGACCGCGACCGCGCGATCTGCCAGTTCTGCGACACAGACTTCATCGGCACCGATGGCGAGAACGGCGGTCGCTTCGAGACCGCCGAAGACCTGGCCGATGCTGTGGAAGCGCAGTGGCCGGCCGACTGGCAGGAGGACCGGATGGTCGTCTGTACCGGTGGCGAGCCGCTCCTGCAGTTGGACGACGACGCGGTCGCTGCGCTGAAGGCCCGGGGGTTCTTCGTCGCGGTGGAGACCAATGGCACCCAGGTGCCGCCGGCCGGGATCGACTGGCTGTGCGTCAGTCCCAAGATCGGAGCCGAGTTGGTGGTGTCAGGTGGTCAGGAACTCAAGTTCGTCTATCCGCAGAAAGACGCCGACCCGACGCGTTTCGAGGGACTCGCGTTCGAGTCCTTTCGGGTACAACCCATGGACGGACCCGATCTCGACATGAACGTCGCTGCCGCCGTGAAGTTCTGTCTGGATCACCCGAACTGGCAACTCAGCCTGCAAACCCACAAGTACCTAGGAATCCCGTGACCGGCACTGCAGAGATCTACCGCGAGTTCACCTTTGAGGCGGCGCACCGTCTGCCCCATGTGCCAGACGGGCACAAGTGCGGTCGGCTCCACGGGCATTCGTATCGTGTGGAGGTGCATGTCACGGGTTCAATCGGCGAAGACACCGGGTGGGTGCAGGACTTCGGGGACATCAAGAGTGTCTACAAGCCGCTTGAGGAGCAGTTGGATCACAACTACCTCAACGACATCGAAGGGCTCGAGAACCCGACCAGCGAGGTGCTCGCTCAGTGGATCTGGAACAAGTTGGTTGGAACGTTGGCGGGCCTGAGTGCAGTCCAGGTTCGTGAGACCTGCACCTCCGGGTGCATTTACCGGGGGTAAACATGTCGCTGCCAGACATCCAGGACCAGGTGGACGAGCGCGGAGTGGAACTCGATCGCGTTGGCATCGCTGGGGTTCAATACCCGATCCGCTTCAATGACGGTTTGACCCAGCACGCCGGGATGGCGACATTCGATGTGACTGTGACGCTGCCGGCCGACCGCCGCGGAACCCACATGAGCCGGATGGTGGAGATCATCCATGACGAACTCCAGGATCTGGAACCCGAACGGCTTCCTCAGGCCCTCAAGGTGGCAGCTGACCGCCTTGACGTCGACAGGGTCCAGGTTGGTGTTGGGTTGCCGATGGCTTTCCTGGTCCAAGCGCCGACCTCTGGGAAGGAAGCGTGGCAGGTCTGCGACGTGGAACTTGAGGCGCGACTGACCGCCGATCGCGCAGAGCTCGCGGTCACAGTCGGCACTGATGTCACGAGTCTCTGCCCCTGCAGCAAAGCGATCAGTGACTACGGAGCCCACAACCAGCGCAGTCGAGTGCGTCTCACCACCATCGGGCGGCATGACGATGTCTATCCGTTGGACGTGGCGTCCGCATTCGCCATGATTCGCTCGATCGGCTCAAGCCCGGTTTTCCCGCTGATCAAGCGGCCTGACGAGCGCGCCGTCACGATGGACGCCCACGACAACCCCGCCTTTGTAGAAGACATGGTGCGGGATCTCTCTCACATGTGCCGAGAGCGCGGCATTGCCCACGCGGTGAGCGTGCGCAACTTCGAGAGCATTCACAGCCACGACGCCGTGGCCTCCCTTAGATGGGTTCCGGGCCCGTAGGCTCCCGACCGACTGAAGCACTCGCTTAGCCGCAACGCACAACTGTGTCGATACCTCAGGATGCACAGCGAACGCTTCTCGCAATACTGCGCCGCTCCGATGTCTCTGCCCAGGAACTCTGTCGGGCGCGGCCTGCTGGGTCACGGCGTTATGCAGAACGTCTCGCATTCGACGACGTCGTTCGGGTAGTCGTCGTTGATCGTCAGGACGTAGTACGTCTGCCCTGATTGTTTGTCGATCTCGTGGCCGAATAGGGTGATGGATTCGATGGGTGCCACCGGGTAGACGTTTGTGACCTCGCCATCCCGGATCTCGCGAAGTTCGCCATTCTGGCGCACCATCTCCCAGCCAGTTTCCAAATCTGTGTAGGTCAGTCGCATGCGATGAGGATGCCATCCAGTACGACTGTTTGCGGTCGCGCCCGTCGCGTCTGGTCTGTCCGCGGGGCCGACCATCGCGATCGCCCGCCGAGTCAGACCGCACATTGGCGACCCGACTTCGGGCGGCCGGTGGGCCTCTCCGACCCGCCGTCGTACCCCTCTGGAATGCTGACCCTCTGTCCAGAACGCCA
>NZ_JBMCZA010000200.1:12120-12330 GCF_048654705.1 Nocardioides sp. CPCC 206348 | reverse complement strand
ATCCCGACGGCCCGGCTGCACAGCCAGGTGGAGGAGCACCTCGCCGCGATTCGTGCCGCGGGGGAGAGCGATGTACCGGCGGGCAGTGGGCGGGACATCTGTCAGCGATGGATGCGCGGGCAGTGGCTGGTGCGGTCGCTCGACGAGGTCGGCAACGAGGTCTACACGCTGACCTCGCACGCCCAGCAGGCCCTTGAGTTGGTGAAGTCC
>NZ_JBMCZA010000200.1:11387-12110 GCF_048654705.1 Nocardioides sp. CPCC 206348 | reverse complement strand
CGGGTCAAGGGTGCGTTCGCGCAGCCGACCCTGACGTTGCTCCACCAGCGGCAGGCGCCGGTGGTGATCACGATCTTCCGGGCGGCGTTCGGGCGGAACAACAAGCCGATCCCGACGGCCCGGCTGCACAGCCAGGTGGAGGAGCATCTCGCCGCGATCCGGGCGGCGGGGGAGAGCGACGTACCGGCTGGGAGCGGGCGGGACATCTGTCAGCGGTGGATGCGCGGGCAGTGGTTGGTGCGGTCCCTCGACGAGATCGGCAACGAGGTCTACACGTTGACCTCGCACGCCCAGCAGGCGCTCGAGCTGGTGAAGTCGATGACCCGCGACCGGGCGACGCTCAGTGAGCACCGGATCGCGACCATCCTCGGTACGGTGCGGCGGTTCAACGCCGAGGCAAACCCCGACCGCGGCGCCAGGGTCACCCTGCTCAACGAGGAGATCGCACGGCTCAAGGCCGAGCGGGACCGGTTGGTCGACGGAGCCGAGATGGTCAGCGCCACCGAGGAGTACATGCTCGAGGGGTACACCGAGCTCCTGTCCCTCATCTCCGCACTGCCCAGTGACTTTGCCCGCGTCGAGGAGCGGTTCGCGACCATCCGCGGCGAGATCCTTGCCGCGTTCCGGGCTGAGGACCGGCCCGCCGGTGAGGTCATCGACGACTACCTCGCCCGCGCCGACGCGCTGATGACCGCCACCCACGAAGGGCGGGCGTTCGAGGGG
>NZ_JBMCZA010000200.1:10853-11315 GCF_048654705.1 Nocardioides sp. CPCC 206348 | reverse complement strand
CTGCGCGGCACCGTTCGCCTGGTGCGGGACGGACTCGACCGGGTGCTCGCCCAGCGGTCGCGGGTGACCGCGACGCTGCGGGAGTACATCGTGTCCCACGATGCCGCGCGCGACCGCGAGCTCGAGCAGACCCTGCGGCAGGTCGAGTCCGAGCTGATGGGGTGGATGGCGACCACCGGCCCGCGGGCCACCCACGACGTCTCGCTCTTGCCGTTGCGCACCAACCTGGACCACCTCCGGGAGCGGTTCTATGACCCGGCGGACGACGTACTGCCGGAGCGGATCGGTGTTGCTGATCCCGATGACGCGCCTTCTGTGTTGCTGTCCGAGCTGATGGCGCAGGGTGGGCCACAGCTGTCGACCCTGCGGGACCGGTTGTCGGATGCGCTCAGTGCGTTGTTGCCTGCTGGCTCGTTGGGTGAACTGTTCGACGGGCTCGAACCTTCGCTGCGCCGGCCCGTC
>NZ_JBMCZA010000200.1:10634-10843 GCF_048654705.1 Nocardioides sp. CPCC 206348 | reverse complement strand
GACCGGTTGTCGGATGCGCTCAGTGCGTTGTTGCCTGCCGGCTCGTTGGGTGAGCTGTTCGACGGGCTCGAACCGTCGCTGCGCCGGCCCGTTGAGATCTTCGGCCTGCTGCACCTGGCCGCCGACCACGCGTGGGAGACCGAGGACGTGGCGGAGGAGTTCGCCGCCGTACGACCGGATGGGTCGAAGCGGACGTTCTCGGTGCCGCG
>NZ_JBMCZA010000200.1:10158-10624 GCF_048654705.1 Nocardioides sp. CPCC 206348 | reverse complement strand
GCCACCGGCTCCCTCGAGTACGACGCCAGCGTCTCCCTGACCGCGTCGGAGAGCTGCCACGACGACTGGGCGGCCGGGTCCCAGAGCACGACCGTGCTCTCCGCGACGATCGCCGGCTCGTGATCGGGCGCGACGCGCAGCTCGCAGGAGAGCGCCAGCGAGGAACGCCCTACGTGACCGACCCACATCCGCACCAGGAACGGCTGGTAGGCGACGAACCGCATCTCGGCGTTGTAGTTGACCTGCTGCGAGCCCATCAGGTCGGTGATGCCGGCGGGCACGTCGCGGAACAGGCCGGGCAGGTCGGACCCCGGCAGCGGGGCGAAGCGGAAGAACAGCAGCCGCGCCTCGTCGAGCACCCGGAGCGCTTCGACGTTGTCGACGTGGCCGCCGAGGTTCACGTCGCGCAGCCGGGCCTGGATCTCGCACTCGAAGTAGTCACCCACGGTCACATTGTGGGGCCGGG
>NZ_JBMCZA010000200.1:10001-10148 GCF_048654705.1 Nocardioides sp. CPCC 206348 | reverse complement strand
TTCGAGGCTCGGCCGCGGGCGGCCTCGCACCTCAACCACCGGCCAGGCTCGGCCGCGGCCGGCCTCGCACCTCAACCACCGGGCTCGAAGCGGTAGCCCATGCCCGGTTCGTTGCGGAAGTGCACCGGCCTGGCCGGGTCGGCTTCC
>NZ_JBMCZA010000200.1:599-9991 GCF_048654705.1 Nocardioides sp. CPCC 206348 | reverse complement strand
CCACCGGGCTCGAAGCGGTAGCCCATGCCCGGTTCGTTTCGGAAGTGCACCGGCCTGGCGGGGTCGGCCTCGAGCTTGCGCCGCAGCTGCGCCATGTAGAGCCGCAGGTTGCCGTGGGCGGTCTCGTAGCCCGGTCCCCAGACCTCGGTGAGGAGCCGGCCCTGGCTCATCAGTCGCCCGGGGTTGCGGACCAGGACGGTGAGCAGGTGCCACTCGGTCGGCGTGAGCCGGACCTCCTCGCCGTCGACGGTGGCGCGTGTGGCGCCGAGATCCACCCGCACGGCACCGAACTCGACGACGTCGTCGCCGGCCTCGACCGGTGCGCTGCGCCGGAGCATCACCCGCAGCCGCGCGAGCAGCTCGTCCATCCCGAACGGCTTGGTGACGTAGTCATCGGCACCCGCGTCGAGGGCGTCGACCTTGTCGGCGCTGTCGCTGCGCCCGGACAGGACCAGGATCGGGACGGCCGATCGTGCCCGGAGCCGGGTGATCACGTCGACGCCGTCGAGGTCGGGCAGCCCGAGGTCGAGTACGACGACGTCGGGCTGGGCCGCGTCGGCGACCGCCAATGCCTCGGCGCCGTCGCCGGCCGTGACCACCTCCCAGCCGCGGGCGCGCAGGTGGATGCCGAGGGCGCGGACGATCTGTGGTTCGTCGTCGACGACCAGCACCTTGCTCACGGCCCCACCTCCTGCGAGACCGGCAGGGTCAGCGCCATCGTCAGCCCGCCACCGGGCGTCTCCCGCGGCAGCAGGGTCCCGCCCATCGCCTCGGTGAGTCCGCGGGCCAGGGCGAGTCCGAGGCCGATGCCCGTGGTGGTGTCGGTGTCGCCCAGTCGCTGGAAGGGCAGGAAGATCCGTTCCTCGTCGGTCGCGGCGATGCCGGGCCCGTGGTCGATCACGAGCAGCTCGATGCCCGCGCCCATCACAGCGGCGCTGACCAGCGCCGGCCGGCCGGGCGGCGAGAAGCGCTGGCTGTTGGCGACGAGGTTGACCAGCACCCGCTCCAGCAGGCCCGCGTCGGCGAGGACGTCCGGCAGGTCGTCGGGTACGTCGAGCAGTACTCCCCGCGGCGCCACACCGAGGTCGTCCAGCGCCCGCGCCAGCACGTCACCGAGGGCGACGGGGCGCAGGTGGACGGGCATCGCGCCCACCTGCAGGCGGCTCATGTCGAGCAGGTTCTCCACCAGGCCGGTCAGCCGGTCCAGCGAGCGATCGGCCGTCGCGAGCAGCTCGTCGCGGTCCTCGGCAGGCAGCACGAGCCCGGGACTGCGCAGGCCCGACACGGACGCCTTCGCCGCGGCCAGCGGGGTCCGCAGGTCGTGGCCGACGGCAGCGAGCAACGCCGTACGGAGCCGGTCGGCGGCCTCGATCTCGGCGGCCGCGGCGGCCGCCTTCGCCCGACGCGCAGCCAGGTCGACCACCCACGCCACCATCACGGCCACGACGACGAACGCCACCAGGGCCACCACGTTGTTCCCGTCCCTGACGGCGAACTCGTGGAAGGGCGCGGTGAAGAAGAAGTTCAGCAGTGCCGCGCAGAGGAACGCGGCGACGAGGGCGGGCACCAGCCCACCGACCAGCGCAGACGCCACCACCACGACCAGGAACAGCGCGACGTCGCTGGCGAGGTTCAACCGGTCCCGCAACGGCACCAGGACCGGGAGCAGCAGCAGGGGAGCGACGACCGCCACGACCAGGCCGGTACGACGGCGCGGCCGACTCAGGCTCGTGCTCATCCCCACCTCCTGACCTGCGCGCAGGTCGTCGTACCGACGGACGGTGCTCATTGTGCTCCCGACACCAGCACGGCCACGCCGGCGTACAGGGCGAGGCGCAGCAGGTCGGCTGGCAGGAAGGTGAGCAGGCCGAAGTCGTTGATGGCGAAGCCGGTCGCGAACGCCCACGCGGAGACCCCGACGCCGACGGCGAACCCCAGGGGGAGCACCACGCACCAGGCCGTCGCGACCGCGAGGAGCACCACGACGCCGTACCAACCATGGAGCGAGAGCGCCACGCACAGGCCGGTTGTCGCGAACAACGAGCCGCCGGCCATGCCGAAGCGGACCTCGGGTCGACCGAGGGGAGTCGCGGTACGCAGGGTCTGCTGCTGCATGCCTCCAGTGAAGGCGGCCTCTCCGCGGAAACCCCGCGTCCTGACAACATCCTGACGCGCCGCCCTGTTAGGGGTCCGTTAGGGCACGGGGAAACGGGCTCCGGCAGGAGTTGCATGGATCCGTGTCCACCTCCACCACGCCGTCCGTGACCGTCGAACCGACGGCCGGGCCGGCTCCCGCGAGCGCCGACGAGCACACCCGTCCCTGGTGGCAGGTGATGTGCCTGACCGGCGTCGACTACTTCTCCACCCTGGGCTACCAGCCGGGCATCGCGTTCCTCGCGGCCGGACTGCTCAGCCCGCTGGCGACGATCATCCTGGTCCTGCTCACCCTGTTCGGCGCGCTGCCGGTCTATCGCCGCGTCGCGCAGGAGAGCCCGCACGGGCAGGGCTCCATCGCGATGCTCGAGCGACTGCTGCCGCGCTGGCGCGGCAAGATCTTCGTGCTCGTCCTGCTCGGCTTCGCGATGACCGACTTCATCATCACCATCACCCTGTCCGCCGCCGACGCGAGCGCGCACGTCGTCGAGAACCCGCACGTTCCCGAGTTCCTGCACGGCCAGGAGCTGTGGATCACGCTCGGCCTGATCGCCCTGCTGGGCGGGGTGTTCCTCCGTGGCTTCAAGGAGGCCGTCGGGGTCGCGGTCGTCCTCGTCCTGACCTACCTGTTGCTCAACGCCGTCGTCATCGGAGTCAGCGCGGTGCACGTGATCCAGAACGGCCACGTCGTCACCGACTGGTCGACGTCGCTGACCGCCGAGCACGGCAACATCGCACTGATGATCGCGGTGTCGCTGACGCTGTTCCCGAAGCTGGCGCTCGGCCTGTCCGGGTTCGAGACGGGTGTCGCCGTGATGGGCCACGTCCGGGGTGCCCCCGGCGACGACCCGGTCCGGCCCGCCGTACGCATCCGCAACACGAAGCGGCTGCTGACCGCGGCGGCGCTGATCATGAGCGTCTACCTGATCGCGTCCAGCCTGGTCACGACCCTGTTGATCCCCACCGAGGCCTTCGAGGACGGCGGCGAGGCGAACGGCCGCGCCCTGGCGTTCCTGGCCCACGAGTACCTCGGCAACACCTTCGGCACGGCGTACGACGTCTCGACCATCCTGATCCTGTGGTTCGCCGGCGCATCGGCGATGGCTGCGATGCTGGCCCTGATCCCGCGCTACCTGCCGCGCTACGGCATGGCGCCGGAATGGGCCGGCGCGGTGAAGCCGCTCGTCTGCGTGCTCACCGCGACCGCCTTCCTGATCACCTGGATCTTCGACGCGGACGTCGACGCGCAGGGCGGCGCCTACGCCACCGGCGTGCTGGTGCTGATCACCTCGGCGAGCGTCGCGGTGGCGCTGGCCGCGCGCAAGGCACGCCAGCGTGGCTGGACGATCGGCTTCACCCTGATCGCGATCGTGTTCACCTACACGACCCTCGACAACATCTACGAGCGTCCCGACGGCGTGAAGATCGGTGGCTGCTTCATCGCGGCGATCATCGCGGTCTCCCTGCTCTCGCGGCTGACCCGTTCGCTGGAGCTCCGCACCACCGAGATCGAGTACGACGCCAAGGCGGACGCCTTCATCCGCGACTGCGCCCGTCGTACCCTCCGGCTGGTCGCCCACGACCCGGAGCACCGCGACGCCGGTGCCTATCGCGCGAAGGTGCGCCAGATCGTCGACTCGCACGACCTGCAGAACGGCGGCGACCTGGTCTTCGTGGAGGTCGTGGTCGAGGACTACTCCGACTTCGAGAGCCGGATCGCGGTCGAGGGCTCCGTCGTGCACGGCGAGTTCCGGGTGCTCCGGGTGCACGCGGCGACCATCCCGAACGCCCTCGCCGCGCTGCTGCTCGACCTGCGTGACCGCAGCGGCGTCCGTCCGCACATGTACTTCGAGTGGACCGAGGGCAGCCCGATCGCGCAGCTGGGCAGGTTCCTGCTGTTCGGCACGGGCGAGGTGGCCCCGCTGACGCGCGAGGTGGTCCGGCGGGCCGAGAAGGATCCGAAGAGGCGCCCGCACGTCCACGCCGGGTGAGGTCTCGAGACGGGCCGTGAGACGGCCCTCCTCGACCAACGGCCTCTCGAGACCCGTTACTCACCAGTCACCCCTAGCCGGATGTCGGCGGGCCGTTCTAGCGTCGAAGCATGACGGCTTCCTTCACGCTCGACATCGACGTCGCCCGCCCCGAACCACCGCTGGCGGGTGACGAGACGGCCACCCTGCTGGGCTCGCTCGAGCGCCAGCGCCTCACGTTCGCGTGGAAGTGTGGCGACCTGGCTGACGAGGAGCTCGGGCTCACCCTCGGCAGGTCGACGATGACGCTCGGGGGGCTCCTCAAGCACCTCGCGCTGGTCGAGGACGAGGTGTTCACCCGGGCGCTGCTGGGTCGGCCGCTGCCGGCCCCGTGGGACGGCGTCGATTGGGAGCGGGACTCCGACTGGGAGTGGCGCACCGCGGCCGACGACGGTGCCGAGTCGCTCTACGCGCTCTGGCAGTCGTCGGTCCGCCGCTCGCGGGCCGCGGTCGCGAAGGCGATGCGCAGCGACGGGCTCGACCACCCGGCCGACGCGTTCGTGCACGGCGGACACCCGAGCCTGCGCCGGCTCGTCGTCGACATGATCGAGGAGTACGCCCGCCACGTCGGCCACGCCGACCTCCTGCGGGAGTCGATCGACGGACTGACCGGCGAGGACCCGCCCGGCGAGGTCACCACCTACCCGCGTCTGGACGGCTGAGATGGCCCACGCCTACGAACGCCTCACGGCCGACGAGTTCACGGTCGCCGACGGGGTCGAGGACTGGCGTGTCCAGGGCGTCGAGGCCCGCGCGGTCTTCGCCACCGGCACCTTCGTCACCGGCCTGGCCCTGGTCAACGAGATCGGGCGGCTGGCCGAGGAGGCCAACCACCACCCCGACCTGACCCTCACCTACCCGAAGGTCGGCGTCAGCCTCTCCACCCACGACACCGGCACCCTCACCACCGCCGACCGCGACCTGGCCCAGGCGATCTCCGCCGCTGCGCGCGCTCTCGGGGTCGCCGCCGAGCCGGATGCCGAGGCCTGAGGACGTCTCGAGACGGTCGCAGGGCGATCTCCTCGACCTGCGGTGACGGGCGGGACCTGTGGCGAAGAACGCGCTGGCCAGAACCGGTTGTTCTCGCCCGAACTGTGTCACCGTGTAGAAGAATCATCAACGCCGATGGGGGTTTCCGCCTCGCGGTGACAGGGGGGAAGCCGTGGTCGACGGACTGATGGGGATGGCCGAGGTGCCCGCTCCGGTGCTGTACGACGACGCGCCGTCGTCGTACGAACGCTTCGGGGTGAACTGGGTCCACCGGGTGCTCCACCTCGATCGCATCCTGACGACGGTCGACCAGGTGCTGGGTGACCAGCTCGCGCTCGGGCCGATCGGTGCCGGTCCGGGGCGCGCCTTCGCGAGCATCAGCTTCGTCGGGACCTTCCACCCCACCACCGGCCACGAGATTCCTGCCGAGCTGCTGACCTATGCGATCAACCTGCCGATCACCGTGGTCTTCGACCTCGACCTGCCGATGGACCGGTTGACCTTCAACGGCGAGGTCGTCATCCCGCTCGTGCTGGTGGTGCACACCGAGGAGCCACTGCGGCTGCGCCTCGAGATCCGGACGCCGACCGAGGAGCAGATCCAGCTCCAGCTCCACACCGACACGCGTCGGGGGTCGGTGATCCGCAAGATCGCCGGCATCGACGGTGAGCTCCGACGCTTCGTGCTGAAGGTCATCGACACCGAGCTCAACAAGTCCTACGTGCAGAAGGCGATGAACCTGGACATGGAGGAGCTGATCGCCGAGGCGTGGCCTGCGCTCACGCAGCAGTTCCTGCCGCGGGGACCCGAGGACCGGCGGATCTGACCGTCCGGACCGCGGGCTGGCTCGCACGGCGGGCCGGGGCAGCGATCATGTCGCGCAGGCCGCCGACCGTCATGGCGATGAGCGGGATCCACACCGGGATCAGCATGAACGCGTAGATCGGCAGCACCTGCAGCAGGTCCTTCATGGTCGCCTCCGTGGGATCGGGTTCTCGATGTCCCCGAGTCTGGGCGCGCGCCGGCACGGAGTCGTCGGCGTGCGCCGACGAAGTCGTGGGGCTCCTTTGGACTCCGGATACAACCCGTCGTGAGGCCCGGTCAGGTCGTCGGAGAGAGCACGGCGTCGCCCAGCCAGTGACAGGCCAGGAGCGCCAGGTGCAGCTCCAGCGGCGCCTCGTCCAGGCTCCGGCCGCGGAGCTCGACGGCCTTCTCCACCCGGTAGCGCACGGTGTTCTTGTGCAGGTGCAGCAGCTCGGCGGTGGCGAGGTAGCTGCCGCCCGAGTCGAGGAACACCAGCAGGGTGTCGCGCAGCCGGGTGGCGCCGCCGTCGGCCGAGGCCAGTCCACCGAGAACGTCGGTCACCAGCCGCCGGCTGCCCCCGAGGTCGGCGGCCAGCAGGGTCGCCGCGCGCAGCCCGTTGGCGGAGTACGACGTCACGCGCTGCCCGCGCTCACCGGCCAGCCGGGCGACGTACGCAGCGGCCATGGCCTGGTCGTGCGTGGCCCGGAACCCGGCCACGCCGGAGGCCGGGGCACCGAGGGAGACGCGGACCGGACCGGCCGCGCCGACCACGCTGTCGGGGAGCTCCGGAGGCGTCGTGGAGGTGCCCATCGGGAACCACGCCCAGGTCGTCGACCGGTCGCGCGGGGCCACGAACGGAGCGCCGACCGCGCCGATCTCCTGGGCGATCGTGCCGGCCAGCCGTTCGAGGTCGCCGAGCACGTCGGTGGCCGCGTCCACCGCCCAGAGCACGGCGCCCACGTGGTGCTGGCGCATCCGGTGGCCGAGGGTCGTCTCGGCGGTCACGGCATCGATCGGCTCGCCCGCGAGCAGCTGCTCGAGCAGCTGGGTGCGCACGGTGTTCTGGTGGGCGAGCCACTTCTTGCGCTCGGTCTCGTAGGCCGCGATGACCTGCTCGGTGATCCGGTCGATGTAGTGGAAGGTGACGTCGATCATCTCCCGGATCGCGCGGTAGGCGACGTCGGGATCCTTCTCCTTGCCGCGGATCTCCTCGAACGCCCAGTCGGAGATCCACTGCTGGCCGAGCCGGTACGCCCGCACCAGGGCCGTCGAGTTCACCCCGCGCTGGGCCAGGCGTCGGGAGTACTCGCGAGCGGCGACCGGGACCGTCGCGTCCTCGACGTCGAGGTCGTGCTGGAGCAGGTGGGCAACGGTCTCGAGGTTGGCGTCGACGCTGCTGCGCAGCAGGTCCTCGAGGACGGGGTCGCTCTTCAGCTCGGGGATGTGGGCGAGGAGGCCCGCGTGCAGCCGGTCGGTGAGTGCCGGCAGCTGGCCGGCCATGCTCGTCCCGAGAGCCGCCACCCGGTCGTTCCACGCACGGTCGAAGGCGGCGGTGGCATCCTCCGCAGCGCTCATCCCGACCTCACGGACACATTGTGCTCCCGATCCAGTGACCGACGCCACACGCCGTCCCTAGAGTCGCAGCATGCCCTTGCTCCGAGCGGTTCTCCCCGACGTCGACCCGGTCGTCCACGCCACGCTGCCGTTGCGCGAGCGGATCCGGATCGCGGCGACCTTCTGGGCCGACAACGGCTTCGGCACCCCCCGCTACGTCCACCTCGTCTACATCCTCAAGGTCACCGTCTGGTACTCCCTCGGCGGCCTGCTGATCATCTCCGCGACCAGCGATCTCGGTGGCCTCGGCAACATCGACCAGTGGTGGAAGGAGCCGGTCGTCTACCAGAAGGCGGTGGCCTGGACGATGCTGATGGAGGTGGTCGGGTTCGGCGGCGCCTGGGGCCCGCTCTGCGCGCACTTCAAGCCGTTCACCGGCGGCGCGCGCTACTGGCTGCGGCCCGGCACGATCCGGGTCGCCCCGTGGCGCTGGGTCCCCGGCACCGCCGGAGACAGCCGCACCCTCGTCGACATCGCCCTGTACGCCGCCCTGCTGGTGTCGCTCGCCACCGCCGTCGTGTGGCAGGGCGACCGGGTGCCCGCCGCGCTGGCAGCCGGAGCCGCCGTACTCCTGGTCGTGAACGGGCTGCGCGACTCCATCGTGTTCCTGGCCGCGCGGGGCGAGCAGTACCTCCCGGCCCTGGTCTTCACCGCAGTGCTCGACGGGGCCGACCTCGTCATCGCCGCGAAGGTGCTGATCGTGACGGTGTGGATCGGCGCCGGCTTCTCGAAGTTCGGGCTGCACTTCGCCAACGTGATCCCGCCGATGGTGTCGAACGCCCCGTTCGTGCCGGGCACGTTCGCGCGACGCCTGCACTACAAGGACGCCCCCGACGACCTGCGTCCCTCGAAGCTCTCCTGGGGACTGGCGCACTTCGGCGGCACCTGCGTGGAGATCCTGACGCCGCTGGTCCTGCTGTTCTCCACGAACGAGACGGTCACCCTGCTCGCGGTGGGCGTGATGGTGAGCTTCCACCTCTTCATCACGATGACGTTCCCGCTGGCCGTGCCGTTGGAGTGGAACGTGCTGTTCGCCTTCCTGGCGGTGTTCCTGTTCTGGGGTCACCACGCGAGTGACGGCTACGCCCTGAGCGACTTCAGCGAGCCGTGGTTGCTCGCCCTGATCGCCGCGGCCTTGCTGACCTGCCCGGTCATCGGGAACCTGCGGCCGGACAAGGTCTCGTTCCTGCCGTCGATGCGGCAGTACGCCGGCAACTGGGCCTCGGCCGTGTGGGCGTTCTCCCCGGGCGCCGAGGAGAAGATGTCGAGGCTCGACCTCCCGGCACCCCCGATGACCGACCAGCTGATGGCGCTGCTGAAGTACGACCGCCCGACCGCCGAGCAGTGCATGTCCTTGATCGCCGGCTGGCGCTCGCTGCACAGCCAGGGCCGCGGCCTGTTCAGCGTCCTGATCGACCGGTACGACGACATCGACCAGCGAACGGTGCGCGAAGGCGAGTTCATGTCCAACTGGGTCCGTGGCTGGAACTTCGGTGACGGGCACCTGCACGATGAACGGATGATCGCCGCCATCCAGGCCCGCGTCGGGTTCGAGCCCGGCGAGCTGATCGTGGTGTTCGTCGAGTCGCAGCCGGTCCACAAGCGGGTCCAGGAGTACCGCGTCATCGACGCCGCCCTGGGCGTCATCGAGCGCGGGACCTGGCGGGTGGCCGACGCGGTCGCCCAGCAGCCGTGGCTGCCGGACGGCCCGATCCCGCTCGAGGTGACCTGGCGCGCGGAGGCCGCCAGCGGAGTGACCAGCGAAGTGACCACGTGACCTCAGCCGTCGTCGTCGGCAGC
>NZ_JBMCZA010000200.1:0-560 GCF_048654705.1 Nocardioides sp. CPCC 206348 | reverse complement strand
GCCGGCGTCCGGGTGCGGATCATCGAGGCCGCCGACGTGCTCGGTGGCGGCGTCCGGTCGGCGGAGCTCACGCTGCCCGGCCTGGTCCACGACGAGTGCTCGGCGTTCCACCCCTTCGCGCTCGGCTCCTCGTTCGGCCGCGACTTCGACCTCGCGGGCGCCGGCCTGACCTGGCTCTGGGCCCCGGCGGAACTGGCGCACCCGCTCTCCGGGTCCGAAGGTGCCGTCCTGCTGCGCTCCGTGGCCGAGACCGCCGCGGGCCTCGGCGGCGACGGCGACCGGTGGCAACGGACGTTCGGCCCACTGGCCGAGCGGTTCGGCACCATCAGTGGCGAGTTCCTGCAGCCGATGCTGCACGTGCCGAAGCACCCGCTCCACCTGGCCCGCTTCGGCGCCTTCTCCGCACCGCCGGCCACCCTGCTCGGCCGCCGCTTCCGGGAGGATCCCGCGCGGGCGTTGTTCGGGGGCGTGGCGGCCCACGCCTTCAACCGGCTGGACCGTCCGCTGTCGTCGGCCATCGGTGTCGCGCTCACCACCGCCGCCCATGCGTTCGGCTGGCC
>NZ_JBMCZA010000199.1:18878-19063 GCF_048654705.1 Nocardioides sp. CPCC 206348 | reverse complement strand
GGTCGACGTCGTGGCCGGTGGCGAGGTCGCCGCACTCCACGAGCTCCAGCGGGTGCGTGGCGAGGTAGTCGCGCGCACCCCGGTCGCCGTCGGCGCCGGCTGCCACGGCTGCCCAGTGGTCGTGACCGAGCAGGACGGGGTGGCCGGGCCTGCCGTCGTACGTCGCGCGGGCGAGGCTGCCGGGT
>NZ_JBMCZA010000199.1:10596-18794 GCF_048654705.1 Nocardioides sp. CPCC 206348 | reverse complement strand
CGTGCCTGCTCGGCCTGCGCGCCGAGGACCACGGTGCGTTCGGGGCAACCGCCGTCAGCGAGCACCGTGAGCGCCCGAACCAGCCAGTCGTCGACGAGTGCCTTGGGGGCGCCGTACCGGCTTCCGGCACCGGCGGCGAGCAGGAGTCCGTGGACGGTCACCGGGCCAGCGTGCCAGCGATGCGTGCCAGGTGACAGGGGGCCCTATCCTCGAGGAATGGCTGAGCTCCCGAATCTCCCGTCACCCGGCACCGTTGTCCTGGTCGCGCGGGTCACTGTCGCGGCCGTGGTCCCGGTCGTGTCCCGGGGCGATCTGAGCGCAGTGCGGCACCTGCCCTTCGTGCTCACGCACCTCGACGACGCCGCGGTCGTCGCTGGTGCGTTGTCCGACCCCGTCGGTGCGGCGGTGCGGGCTCCGGGTGCGATCGCCCGCACCGGTGTGCGGGGAGTTGTCGGTGCACCGGCCGGCGCGCTGCGGCTCGGCCGTGGTGTCGTGGCGGCGCCCGGTCGCTTCGCCGGCCGACGCTGAGCGTTCAGGCGTGCGCTGGCTTCGCAGCCTGCTGTGGGACGTGGTCCCGCGCGACCACCGCGACACCGACGAACGGCTGCGCCGTCGTCAGGAGGTCAGCGTCGGCGTCGTGGTCGTCGGCGCGGTGATGCTCGCGATCTCGCTGCGCATCGAACCCGGCAGCGGGTGGTTCTACCCGGCCACGTTCGCGATGGCGGGGGTGTGGACGATCGGTGCGTTCGCCTCCGGTCCGCTCCACCTCGGACGCATCGGCGCGTGGCGGGACCGGGAGGCGCTGGTCCGTCCGGTCATCGCGCCGCTGCTCCTGGGGTTCGGCCTGGCCGCAGTCTTCGTGGCGGGTGGCCTGGTCGTGCGCGAGATCCCGGCCCTGGACCGTCAGGTGCGGTCGGTGCTCGAGTTCGCCGACGAGGGGTCGATCCCGCTGCTGGTCCTGGTGACGCTCGTCAACGGAGTGGCCGAGGAGCTGTTCTTCCGGGGCGCGGCCTACGCCGCCGTACCGAGGAGCCCGGTGGTGTGGACCTCGCTGGCCTACGTCGTCGCCACCCTGGCCACGGGCAACGTCATGCTCGCGTTCGCCGCGATCCTGCTCGGTGTCGTGGTGGGCCTGGAGCGTCGGGCCACGGGCGGCATCCTGGCTCCGATCCTGACGCACTGCAGCTGGTCCCTGGCGATGCTGTTCGCACTGCCGTTGCTCTTCGGCTGATCAGATCTCGTCGCCCTCGGCGAGGCGCTCGGACAACGCCTGCTGGACGGCCTCGCGATAACCCATCGGTTCGCCCGGAACGAGCGTGCGGATCCGGTGGTCGGTCACCACGACCTCGGTGCTCATCGAGTCGATGAGGTTGCGCCCGGTGGTGACGTCGACGTCGGTGACCAGCGCCAGCCAGTACGACGACAGCCGGGGCGTCAGGACGGGCACGCGCACGATCGGGACGCGGTGGCCCGAGGCCACCTCCGAGGCGATGGCGAGCATGTCCAGGTAGGTCATCGCATCAGGTCCGCCGATCTCGAAGACCTCGCCGAGCGCGGCGTCGTTGTCGATGACACCGGCGAGGTACCGGACGACGTCGTCGACCGCGATCGGCTGGGTGCGGGTCGAGGTCCACCGGGGCACGACCATCGCCGGGAGGTTCTTGACCAGCTGGCGGGTCAGCTCCCACGAGATGCCGCCGTGCCCGACCACGATGGCTGCCCGCAGCACCGTGACCGGGACGCCGCCCTCGCCGAGCAGCCCCTCGACCTCGCGCCGCGAGCGCAGGTGGGGGGAGAGGTCGTCGTCGTCGGCGCCGAGGCCGCCCATGTAGACGATCTGGCGGACGCCGGCACGGGCAGCAGCCCGACCGAAGGAGCGTGCGGCAGCTGCGTCGCGCTGCTCGAAGTCTGCGTGGTCGAGCGAGTGCACCAGGTAGACGGCGACGTCGACGCCGTCGAGTGCACGGCCGAGGGATTCGTCGTCGCCGACGTCCGCCCCGACCGGGCGGCCGGCGCCGTCGTAGGCCTCCGGGCGCCGCGTCATCGCGCGCACGTCGACCCCGCGCTCGACCAGTGCGGTGGCGAGCCGGCTCCCGATGAAGCCGGTCGCGCCGGTCACCAGGACGGTCGGATCGTCAGCCATTGCTCGAGCCTACGGACCGCACCCGAGAACGCGTGGTCAGGCGCCGAGGATCTCCGCGACCTCGGGCGAGGCGAAGAACGGCGCGAGCCGGGCGCGGATCAGCCGCTCGGCCTCGCCGGACTCGACCGCCTTCGCCAGCAGGCCGGGCAGCAGCGCCGTGGCCTGGCCGACCAGCTCGTCGCGGGTGAGGCCGAGGTCCTCGACGAGCGTGGACATCGGGTGGTCGCCGTACACGGAGAAGAAGCCGTCGACCAGGGCGTCGGCCAGCGCGAGCACCGGCTCCGAGGCCGCGCCCGCGATCACGATGTCCTGCAGGAGGCCGGCGACGCGGTGGATGTCCTCGCGCTCGCCCACCTCGTGGAGGTTGCGGAGCGGGTGGTCGGCGTACAGGTCGAACACCTGGAGGGCGGCCTCGCGGGCAGCCGGGTCGGACAGGGTCTCGACGAGGAGCTTGTTGAGGCGGCGCATCGCGAAGGTCGCGCCCTTGCCGGCGGTGTCGCCGAGGATGGCCTCGAACTGCTTGTCGGCCGCGCCTGCCACGCCGCGCGCGACGCTGCTGCCGAGCGAGACCAGCGAGCCCACGCCGGGGATCTTCTCGGCGACGGCGCGGTTGGTGGCGAGCACGTCGCCGACGATCCGGGTCACGAAGCGGGCAGCCACGGACGCGGCGAGGGGGCTCTCGGCGACCTTGTCGAGGAACTTCGCGGCGAGGTCGGGGCGCGCGAGCAGCTCCGAGAGCAGGAGGTCGACGTGGTCGCGGTCCAGCACGTCCGCGACGGCGAACGGCGTCGCCGGGCCGTCGTACGCGGTGTCGGCAGCGATGCCGACCACCGTGCTGGCGGCGGCGCTCGCGGGGACCCGCTGCAGCACGAGCCGGATCAGCTCCTTGACGGGCGCGGGGTCGACGAGGTCGGTCACCGACAGGCGCGATCCGGCATCGAGCAGGTCGTCGATGTCCTCGGCGAGGACATCGGCCAGGCCTGCACCGGTGATCCGGGTGAGGAGCCAGGCGACCTGGGCGTCGAGCAAACGGTCGGCGGTGCTCGCAGTGGGCATGCACCGATTGTGACGTGCCGCGGGGGCGGGCCGGCATTCGCCCCCACGTGCCCGGGGTAGGGAAAACCCCACCCCTGCCTGGCGGTTCAGGCCCATCGATCGCGGCGCCGGATGTTCCTAGCGTCGGAGACATCCGATTCCGACGTCCTCCAGGAGCCCCGCATGTCCACACCCAGCAACGTCGCGGCACCGGCCCTCGCCGTGCACGACCTCACCCGCACCTACGGCACCGGCGAAGCCTCGATCGCTGCCCTCGCCGGCATCGACCTCGCCTTCCGGCGGGGCACCTTCACCGCCGTGATGGGCCCTTCGGGGTCCGGCAAGTCCACCCTCCTGGCCTGTGCTGCCGGCCTCGATCGGCCCACGTCGGGGCGCGTCGCCATCGGTGGTGAGGACGTCACGGACTGGGACGAGGAACGGCGCACCCGCCTGCGCCGGGAACGGATCGGCTTCGTGTTCCAGGCCTTCCACCTGATGCCCTACCTGTCCGTGACGCAGAACGTCGGCCTTCCCGCCCGGCTCGCCGGCAAGCGGCCCGACCGGGCGCGGGTCCGCGACCTGATCGAGCGCGTCGGACTCGCGGACCGCTCCCACCACCTGCCGGGCAGCCTCTCGGGCGGCCAGCAGCAACGCGTCGCGATCGCCCGGGCCCTGGTCTGCCAGCCCGACGTCGTCCTCGCCGACGAGCCCACCGGTGCCCTCGACTCGGCCACGGCCCGGCAGATCCTCGGCCTGCTGCGCAGCAGCGTCACCGACTTCGGCCAGACCGTGGTGATGGTGACCCACGACCCCGTCGCGGCGTCGTACGCCGACGAGGTGGTCTTCCTCGTCGACGGCCGGGTCGCGGGGCGGATGACGCGCCCCACCGCCGATGCCGTGGCCGGCCAGATGGCGCACCTCGACGACCTGGTGGTGTCCCGATGAGCGCCACGACCAGTCTTGCCTGGCGCAGCCTGCGCCACCGCCCCCTCGCCGCAACGGCGACCTTCGTCGCGGTCCTGCTCGGGGCCGCCCTCATCGGCTCCTTCGCGACGCTGGTGGAATCCGCGTCCGGCGCGACCGGCACCGACGCCGACACCCTCGTCATCATGGGCGCCGTCGTCGGCGGCTGGGGCGCGATCATCGTGCTCTTCTCGGTGGCCTCCACCGTCGGCATCACCGCGACCCAGCGGGCCGCCGAGATCGGGCTGATCCGCACGATTGGCGCGACGCCCCGCCAGGCCCGCAAGCTGATCGTCCGCGAGACCGCCGTCGTCACGCTGACCGCTGCGGTCGCCGGCGCTGCGGTGGCCCTCGTCTCCGGCCGGTTGCTCTTCGACCTGCTGCAGTCCGGTGGCCTCCTCACCTCCCGCACCGAGTACGACGGAGGGCCGGCCGCGGTCGCCACCGGCGCCGGACTCGTCCTGGTCGCCGCGTGGATCGCGTCCACCGTGGCAGCCCGCAAGGCCACTCGTGGTCCTGCCGGCGTGCTCGTGCAGAGCAGTGCAGCCGAGCAGTCCCGGATGGCGTGGTGGCGGGTGGGGATCGCCCTGCTGCTGCTCGGCTACGGGATCGCGATGGCCGTCATCACCGTCACGGTCACCGCGCACGACGCCGACCCGTACGCGGCGATGTCGACGAGCGGATCGAGCTCGATCCTGGTCGGTGTCGGTCTCGCCGTGCTGGCGCCCGTCCTGCTCCGCTGGTGCGCCACCCCGATCGGCCGCCTCCTCGGTCCGTGGGGTGCGAGCGGGCACCTGGCGTCGTACAACACCGCCCGGAGGGCGCACCTGCTCGCCGGTGTCCTGGCGCCGGTCATCGTCCTGACGTCGGCCGCGGTCGGCACCCTGATGCTCGTCGACATCGACACGCGCTCGTTGCCCGCGGGCACTCCCGACAGCGACACGATCAACCTGCTCAACAACGTGGTGGTCGGGATGATCGCGCTGTTCGCGGCGATCATGGTGGTCAACGCGTTCGTGGCGACGGTCGCCCACCGTCGCGCGGAGCTGCACCGCCTGCACCTGCTCGGCGCGACGACGCGGCAGGTCCGCGGGTCGGTGGTCGCGGAGGCCGCGATCGTGGCGGCCGTCGGAGTCCTGCTGGGAACCGTCGCGTCCCTGGCCACCGTGGTGCCGTTCGCCGTCGCTCGGGACGAAGGGGTCGTGCCGGACGGTGGCCTGTGGCTGCTGCCCGTCGTCGTCGCCGGAGTCGTCGCTGTCACGCTCGGTGCGGCCCGGACGGCAGCACGGGGCGCGGGCAACCCGATGGTGTCGGGGGCAGGGCGATGACACACTTCGAACCAATGGACCTCCTCGCGCCCATCCGCCTCGGGCGGCCGTACGCCGTGACCACCGACGGCATCGTCGACCGGCTCCGCCTGACCCTGGTCTCGGCCGGGTACGCCGCGTCCTTCCTGCCGAGCCTGGCGCTCGCGATCCTCACGCTGCTGTGCCTCGCGCTCGGCCCGGCGCTCGGGATCGGGGTGCTGCTCGCCCAGCTGGTGTTCCCCGCGACGGCCGGCCTGACCGCCGCCCACCGCCGGATCAGCGGTCGGCTGCTCGGCGAGGAGATCGTCGCCGACTACGCCCCGGACCGTGGCACGCCCGTGCTGGTGCGGCCGTTGCGCTGGATGCGGGACCCGGCACGCTGGCGGAACTTCGGCTTCCTGTGGTTCTCCGCCTCGGGCGGGTTCGCGATGTCGCTGCTCCCCGTGGCGTTGCTGACCCTGCCGCTGACCTGGCTCGTCCTCGCGATCACCGCGTCCGGCTGGATCTGGTTGTTCCTTCTCGTGGGCAGCGGCCCGGCCTACGTGGCGTGGTGGTTCGTCACGCCGCCGCTGGTGCAGGCCCGGGCCCGTGCCGAGCGCGGCATGCTCGGCAGCTCCCGCATCGCCGACCTCGAGGAGCGCGTGGAGCGCGTCGAGGAGTCCCGCGCCGAGACCCTCGACCACTCGGCCGCCGAGGTGCGCCGGATCGAGCGCGACCTCCACGACGGTGCGCAGGCCCGGATCGCGTCGGTCGGCATGAACGTCGGTCTCGCCGAGAAGCTGGTCCACACCGACCCGAACGCCGCCGCCGCGTTGTTGCGCGAGGCCCGCGAGACCACGATCGATGCGCTCGAGGACCTGCGCGGCGTGGTGCGCGGCATCCACCCGCCCGTCCTCGCCGACAAGGGCCTGGCCGGCGCGATCGAGGCACTGACCCTTGCGCTGCCGGTCCCGACCTCGGTCGCCATCGAGGTGCCCCGGTTGCCCGCACCCGTCGAGTCCGCGGCCTACTTCGCCGTCGCGGAGTGCCTGGCCAACACGGTCAAGCACGCCCGCGCCGGGCGCGCCTGGGTCACCGGCCGGTACGACGGCGACCGGCTCCGGATCACCGTCGGGGACGACGGACGGGGTGGCGCCGATGCCGCCGGCTCCGGCCTCGCGGGCGTCGCCCGGCGGCTCGACGCCTTCGACGGTGACCTTCGGGTGCTGAGCCCTGCGGGCGGTCCGACCCTCGTCGAGCTGGAGGTCCCGTGCCGGACGAGCTGAGCGACGCAGTGCCGATGCGGGCGGTCCTCGCCGAGGACCAGGCGCTGCTGCGGGTCGGGCTGACCCGGATCCTCGAGTCCGGCGGCATCGAGGTCGTCGAGGCGGTCGACAACGCACCCTCACTCGCCCGGGCGTTGACCCGCGCGGACATCGACATCGCCGTGGTCGACGTACGACTGCCGCCGACGTTCAGCACCGAGGGCCTCGAAGCGGCCACCACCGCACGCGGTGCCCGGCCCGGCCTGCCCGTCCTGGTGCTGAGCCAGTGGGTCGAGCCGCTCTACGCCCGTGACCTGCTGGCCAGCGGAGAGGGTGCCGTCGGGTACCTCCTCAAGGACCGGGTCGCCGACGTGGACGCGTTCCTCGCTGCGGTCCGGCAGGTCGCCAGCGGCGGCACCGTGCTCGACCCCGAGGTCGTCGCCGCGCTGGTGTCGGCCCGCAGCCGGCCGCTCGACCGGCTCACCGATCGCGAGCGCGAGGTGTTGACCCTGATGGCCGAGGGACGCACCAACGCAGCGATCGCCGCCCGCCTCGTCGTCACCGAGAAGGCGATCGGCAAGCACACCAACAACATCTTCGCGAAGCTCGACCTCCCGCCCGCAGCCGACGACAACCGTCGTGTGCTGGCGGTGCTCGCCTGGCTCGACGGGCGCTGAACCGTCGAGGCGCGTTCGTCGGGATCGACCGCCTAGGGTGGCTGTCGTGACCGACCAGCTGACCGTCATCGTCCTCGCCGCCGGCGGGGGCACCCGCATGAAGTCCAAGACCCCGAAGGTGCTGCACCGGATCGGTGGCCGCAGCATGATCGGCCACGTGCTGGCCGCCGTCGGCAGCCTCGAGCCCCACCGCGTGGTCACGGTCGTCGGCCACCAGCGCGAGCTGGTCGCGCCCCACATCACCGAGCTGCTTCCCGAGGCCGTGCTCGCCGTACAGGAGGAGCAGCTCGGCACCGGGCACGCCGTACGGATCGCCCTCGAAGCCCTCGGTGACGTACCGCGTGCCGGCACCGTCCTGATCGCGTACGGCGACACGCCCCTCCTCGAGGGCGCCACGCTCCGTGCGTTCACCGAGTCGCACCGCGGCGCGCAGGCGGCCGTCAGCATCCTCAGCGGCATCGTCGCCGACCCCCACGGCTACGGCCGGATCGTGCGCGACGCGGAGGGCGGCGTCGAGGCGATCGTGGAGGAGAAGGACGCCACCGACGCGCAGCGCGCGATCACCGAGATCAACTCCGGGATCCTCGCGTTCGACGCGGCCTTCCTGCTCGACTGCATCAGCCGCATCGACAACGACAACTCCAAGGGCGAGTACTACCTGACCGACGCGGTCGGCCTCGCCCACCGCGACGGCCTGACGGTGGCGGCCCACGCGGTCGACGACGCGCTGCAGACCGAGGGCGCCAACGACCGGGTCCAGCTCGCCGAGCTCGGCCGCGAGCTCAACCGCCGGATCGTCACCCGCTGGATGGCCTCCGGTGTCACCGTC
>NZ_JBMCZA010000199.1:5505-10532 GCF_048654705.1 Nocardioides sp. CPCC 206348 | reverse complement strand
GACCGTCATCGCCGAGGACGCGGTCGTCGGACCCGACACCACCCTCCAGGACTGCGAGATCGGCGCGGGTGCCCGGGTCGTGCGCACCCACGGCCAGCTCGCCGTCATCGGCGCCGGTGCCACGGTCGGCCCCTTCGCCTACCTGCGTCCGGGCACGCTCCTCGGCGCCAACGGCAAGATCGGCACGTTCGTCGAGACCAAGAACGCGCAGATCGGCGAGGGTGCCAAGGTGCCGCACCTGTCGTACGTCGGAGACGCGGAGATCGGCGAGGGCACGAACATCGGCGCCGGCACCATCTTCGCGAACTACGACGGCTCCGCGAAGCACCGCACGAAGGTCGGCCGTTTCGCCAAGACCGGCTCCAACAACACGTTCGTGGCACCCGTCGAGATCGGTGACGGGGCGGGAACCGGGGGCGGCACCGTCGTACGACGGAACGTGCCACCGGGGGCGCTGGCCGTCAGTGGCGGCCCGCAGCGCAACCTGCCCGGCTGGGCCCAGAGCAAGCGCCCCGGGACGGCCCAGGCCGAGGCAGCGGCAGCGGCGGGCAAGGATGAACAGTCAGGGAACGGCTGAGGCTTTGTCCGAAAACCGGTGGGGACTTGGGGCCGACCGCACCGAGCAGGCAGAATCCTAGGCATCACTTCCGGCGACCCAGGGGAGTCACTCGCGTGAGCGGTCTGAAGAAGACGACCGAGAAGAACATGATGCTCTTCTCAGGACGTGCCCACCCCGAGCTGGCCGATCAGGTCGCCGAGCTCCTGGGACAGCCTCTCGTGCCGACCCAGGCCTACGAGTTCGCCAACGGCGAGATCTACGTGCGCTACGAGGAGTCCGTTCGCGGCTGCGACGCGTTCGTGATCCAGAGCCACACCACTCCGATCAACGAGTGGATCATGGAGCACCTGATCATGGTCGACGCGCTCAAGCGCGCGTCCGCCAAGCGGATCACCGTGGTCATGCCGTTCTGGGGCTACAGCCGCCAGGACAAGAAGCACCGTGGCCGTGAGCCGATCTCCGCGCGCCTGATCGCCGACATGTTCAAGAGCGCCGGCGCCGACCGGATCATCACCGTCGACCTGCACGCCGACCAGCTCCAGGGCTTCTTCGACGGCCCCGTCGACCACCTCATGGCGCTGCCGCTGCTCGCGGACTACATCAAGTCCAAGTACGGCGACCAGCCGCTCGCCGTGGTCTCGCCGGACGCCGGCCGGATCAAGGTCGCCGAGCGCTGGTCCGCACGCCTCGGTGGGGCGCCGCTGGCGTTCATCCACAAGACCCGTCGCACCGATCGTCCGAACGAGACCGTCGCCAACCGGGTCGTCGGTGAGGTCAAGGACCGGATCTGCGTCCTGACCGACGACATGATCGACACCGGTGGCACGATCGTGAAGGCCGCCGAGGCGCTGATGGCCGAGGGCGCGGCAGGCGTCGTCATCGCTGCCACCCACGCGATCCTCTCCGAGCCTGCGGTCGACCGCCTCAAGAACAGCACCGCTGTCGAGGTCGTCATCACCAACACCCTGCCCGTGCCGGCCGAGAAGCAGTTCGACAAGCTCACCACGCTGTCGATCGCGCCGCTCGTGGCCCGCGCCATCCGGGAAGTCTTCGAGGACGGCTCGGTCACGAGCATGTTCGACGGCCACGCCTGACGCTTGCGCTGCGGACTACCCCCGGTCAGGCCTCGTCGAGGCCCCGCACGAACGCACCGAACCCCGGCAGGGTGAACCGCACCAGGCCGTGGCCGACGGGCTCGATCACGCCCTTCTCGATGAGGCGTTCGCGCGGAACGCTGATCGCACGGGAGTCGACGCCGAGGCCAGCGGCGATGGCGGCCCGGGTCACGTTGCCATCGCCGGCGGCGGCCATCGCCGCGAGGAACCTCTGCTCCGACTGCGAGGCCGCCCCCCAGCGCGCGCGATGCATGGCGGTGATCTGGTCGCGGGCGACGGGTAGCCCGCGCTTCACCGCGGTGAGGGTGAGCCGGGCGCCCTTGTCCGGTGGCGCGGCCTCCCAGGTCGTGCTGCCGAGCAGCTGCAGCAGGTAGGGGTAGCCGCGCGACTCGTTGACGATGGCGGTGAGCGCGGCCTCGGTCCACCCGACACCTTCGGCCTCGGCCGGCGCAACGAGGGCCGCCCGGGCGTCGTCCGTCGACAGGACGTCGAGCGAGACGAAGGTGCTGCGCTCCCCGAACGTGGCGGCCCGCGTCAACGCCTCGGGGGTGACGGGGAGGCCGGCGGCGACCGCCGCCATCGGGTTCTCCGCGCGTTCGCCGTCGAGGTTCTGCAGGGTGTTCAGGAGGACGGACATCTCCTCGGCAGAGGCGGTGTGCAGCTCGTCGAGGAGGAGCAGCAGGCCCGCACCTCCCCGGCTCCGTACCGAGGACGCCGCCCCGTGCAGCAGGGACTCCAGCATGCCGACGGCCGCCATCGGCGGCGGCGTCGTCTCCTTGCGCGCCACCTCGGCCTGCACCTTGGCCCCGGGAAGTCCGACCTCCACCGTCAGCCGATCGAGCTGTCCGCGCCACCGGTTGCCGGCTGCGCCACCGGGTACGGCGTCGGCGCGCTCGAGCGCGCGGCCGATGCTGTGCGCGATCTCGGGCAGGACGGGTTGCTGGCGCGAGCACGCGACCCAGGCGGTCACGAAGCCGGACTCCTCGGCCCGGCGCTGGCCGGCCCGCAGCAGGGACGTCTTGCCGATGCCACGGGGTGCGTGGAACAGGAGGAGCGGACCGCCGAGCTCGCCGAACGTCGCGACACGGCCGAGCAGTCCCTCGATCCGCCGCATCTCCGCGGTGCGGCCGGCGAGGATCCGCGGCACCTGGCCGGGGGTGTAGGGATTGTTCGGCATGGCGATCTCCCGAGCGTGATACGTCTTTATACTTCGCCCAAGCATAAAGCGGTATCTCCTCCCGGGGAAGGTGCCCGGAGGTACGGGTCGGTGATCTCCCTGGCCTGACCGGGCCCCGGCTCAGGTGAGTGTCGGTACCAGTGCGGTGCCCTCGCCCTCGACCAGCGCAGGATCGGGTCGCCGGCCCGATGCGATCATCAGCAGCTCCTGCATCGGCCCACTGACGACCGGCCCCTTGCCGCGGGCCCACTTCACGTCGGTGGCGACCATCCGGACACTCCGGACGAGCTTGCCCGTACCCATCAGCGGCGCGAGGCGTCGTACCCGGTCGGCGGCGACAGCCGCCGCTGCCGGAGGCATCTCACGGGTCCGCCCGAGCGGGCGGACGATGTCCTGGTGGTGCAGGAGTGCGTCGATCAGCGGCTCGACCGACGTGGTCGTCGGGACGTGGTGGGTGCTGGTCGCGTAGCGCTCGAAGTCGGACAGGATGCTGTCGCGCGTCTCGCGGGCGCCGAGCCGCTTCACCTCGCGGAAGATCATCGAGTTGTAGCCACGGCCGAGGTTGCGGGCCATGAGCCCGCCCATGTCGCGCCAGCCGATCTGGGGTGTCGAGATGACGTGGGCGGCGACGTCGTGGACGGTCCACCCGGGGCACAGCGTGTCGTGGGACCAGTCCTCGTCGGGGAGCTCGGCGAGCAGGCCGGCGAGGGCCGCCCGCTCCGCATGGATGTGGCGCCAGAGCTCGCTCTTGTCCATGGGACCTCCTTGGCGGCTCACGAGATGGTCAGGCTTCCTGACTGCTATCGTCAGGTGAACTGACTTGTTCGTCAAGCCCCCAGGAGGAGTGGTGACCGATCCCCACCCGGCGCTGCTGATGTTCATCAGTGCGCGGTACGCCGAACAGCGGATCCACGAAGCGATCGTGGCCGCCGGGTTCGACGACCTCACGCCGGCGATGGCGCGCGTCGCCGCGCGCGTCGCGGAGCAGGGGAGCAGGATCACCGACCTCGCAGAGCAGGCGCGGATCACCAAGCAGAGCGCGAGCGTCCTGGTGGACCAGCTCCTCCGGGCCGGGTACGTCGACCGGGTGCCCGATCCGTCCGATGCCCGTGCCCGGCTCGTGGTCGGTGCCCCACGGGGGGACCGGGCGCGGGAGGTGGCCCGGCGCGAGGAGCGCGCGATCGAGCGGGAGTGGACCAGCCGGCTCGGCCCGGAGGCGATGGCGGCGCTCCGTGGAGCCCTCGAGTCGCTGCGCGAGATCACCGACCCCTACCGCTGACCGGAATTTCGCCGTACCCCCGGATCGTGGGTAATCTTCTCCGGTTGCCTCGGCGAGGGAGCTCCCGCTTCTATGACTCCGTGATCGACTGGGCCGGCTCGTAGTACGTCACGACGCCGCGCGCCCTGCCGGTCACCGGGTGAGGGAAGCGCGGCGCTCCTGTTTCCGCAGGCTCCCACCGAGACCCAGACGATCCAGGAGATTCCCCATGAGCACCGAGAAGATCAAGGCCGAGATCCGCGCCGAGTTCGGCAAGGGCGCCGCCCGCCGCATCCGTCGCGAGAACAAGATCCCCGCAGTCGTCTACGGACACGGCAACGAGCCGATCCACGTCACCCTCCCGGGCCACGAGACCATGATGGCGATCCGCCACGGCGGCGCCAACGCGCTCCTCGAGCTCGACATCGACGGCACCGTCCAGCTCGCCCTGACCAAGCAGGTCCAGGTCGACCCGGTCCGCCGCGTCCTCGAGCAC
This sequence comes from Nocardioides sp. CPCC 206348, assembly GCF_048654705.1. Lineage (NCBI taxonomy): Bacteria > Bacillati > Actinomycetota > Actinomycetes > Propionibacteriales > Nocardioidaceae > Nocardioides > Nocardioides sp. CPCC 206348. Next base: position 5,927 of record NZ_JBMCZA010000199.1, on the reverse strand, counting down.
GTCGACTTCGTTGCCGTCGTTCGCGGCGACAAGGCCACCGTCGACGTCCAGATCCACGTCGTCGGCGAGGCCGAGCGGGACACGCTGGTCGTCACCGAGAACAACACCATCCAGGTCGAGGCCGACGCCACGAGCATCCCCGAGTCCATCGAGGTCAACATCGAGGGCGCCGCCGCCGGCACCCAGTTCCTCGCGGGCCAGATCGAGCTGCCGAAGGGCACCACCCTGGTGACCGACCCGGAGACGCTGATCGTCAACGTCACCGGCGCGCAGGACAGCGACACCGGCGAAGAAGAGGCCGCCCCCGCCGAGGGCGAGGCCGCTGAGGGCGAGACCGCCGAGGCTGGCGACAGCGAGTGACCTTCGGCCGGCTCAGGTGGTTCCTGGGCCGTCTGATCTCCCCGGCACGTTCCATCGTGCCG
>NZ_JBMCZA010000199.1:4850-5471 GCF_048654705.1 Nocardioides sp. CPCC 206348 | reverse complement strand
GAGACCGACGAGACCGAGGAGGTCCCCGTGGCAGACGACACCAGCGCCGATGTGTGGCTCGTCGTCGGGCTCGGCAACCCCGGGCCGTCGTACTCGGGGCATCGGCACAACATCGGCTACCTCGTGGTCGACGAGCTCGCCCGCCGGATGGGCAGCGGCTTCCGCGCCCACAAGACCGGCCGCGCCGACGTCGTCGAGGGCCGCTTCGGTGCGCCGGGCACGACCTCGCCGCGCGTGGTCCTCGCCAAGGCACGCACCTACATGAACGAGTCGGGCGGTGCCGTCAAGGCGCTGGCCACCTTCTACAAGGTGCCCGCCGATCGGATCATCGCGATCCACGACGAGCTCGACATCGACTTCGGCACCCTGCGCAGCAAGCTCGGTGGCGGCGACAACGGCCACAACGGCCTCAAGTCGATGCGGTCCTCGCTCGGTACCGGTGACTTCTACCGGGTGCGCGCCGGCATCGGCCGCCCGCCCGGTCGCCAGGACGTCGCCGACTTCGTGCTGTCGAACTACTCCGGCGTCGAGCGCAAGGAGCTGCCCTTCCAGGTGGACTCCGCTGCCGATGCCGTCGAGTCCCTGGTCGCCGACGGCCTCGAGAAGACCCAGCAGCGCTTC
>NZ_JBMCZA010000199.1:3973-4789 GCF_048654705.1 Nocardioides sp. CPCC 206348 | reverse complement strand
CAAACCCCAACTCGGCGGTGACAAACCCCAACTCGGCGATCGCTACGCTGCGCGGGTGACCTTCGATCCCGGCGTACCCCCCGCTGACGTTGTTGCCGATGACCACCGGTTCGCGGCCTGGCTGGCCGAGGCCGCGGGCCAGCGCTTGCTGGAAGTCCGCTCCGAGGGCCTCGAGGGCAAGGAGCTCAAGGACGCCGGCGACCGGGCGGCCCACGTGCTGCTGATGGACCTGCTCGCGACGTACCGCCCCGACGACGCCGTCCTGTCCGAGGAGGCGCTCGAGAACGCCGCCGACAAGGACGCCCGGCTGCAGGCCGACAAGGTGTGGATCGTCGACCCGCTCGACGGCACCCGCGAGTTCTCCGAACCGCCGCGCGACGACTGGGCCGTGCACGTCGCGCTCTGGCAGGGCGGCACCCTGATCGCCGGCGCGGTCGCGCAGCCGGTCCTCGGCGAGACGTTCAACACCGGTGCCCCGCCCGTCGTCCCCGTGCGTACGTCGACGCGGCCCCGGATCGCGGTCTCCCGTACCCGCCCGCCCGCCTTCGTGCAGGCGCTCGCTGCCGAGATCGACGCCGAGCTCGTGCCGATGGGCTCGGCCGGGGTGAAGATGATGTCGGTGGTCCGTGACGTCGCCGACGCCTACGTCCACGCCGGCGGCCAGTACGAATGGGACTCGGCCGCTCCGGTGGCCGTTGCCCGCGCCGCCGGCCTGTTCACCTCACGGGTGGACGGAAGCGAACTGGTCTACAACCAGGCCGACGTCTACCTGCCCGACGTGATCGTGTGCCGCCCGGAGCTGTCCGCGCAGATCCT
>NZ_JBMCZA010000199.1:0-3938 GCF_048654705.1 Nocardioides sp. CPCC 206348 | reverse complement strand
CGACGCCCCGCCATGGCTGAGCAGAAGGTCGCGCAGGAGGAGGCCCGGTCGCCGATCGACTGGCCGGCCACCTTCGCGGGCGCAGCCGCGGCGGTCACGGTGGCCGTCCTGCTCTCGACGCTCGGCGCGGCCGGCACCCTGATCGGCGCTGCGCTCGGCAGCGTCGTCGCGACCGTCAGTACCGCCCTCTACAAGCAGGGCATCGAGTCGAGTCGCCGGCGGATGGCCGAGGTCCAGGCCGTCGCCCTGCAGAAGGTGAACCTGGCGGACCAGGACCTGCGCCGGGCGGAGCGGCGACCGTCGGGGCCTCGCGCCGAGCAGGACGTCGCCCGGGCCCGTGAGCGACTCGACGAGGCCAGCAGTGCCCTCGAGCCCGACACCGGTCCGCCCGCGGCCGAACCGCCCGCAGCGGCCGAGCCGGGTCGCTGGGCGGCCCTGCCCTGGCGGCGGATCGCGCTGCTCGCGGTCGCCGTGTTCGTGCTCTCGCTCGCCGTGATCAGCATCATCGAGGTGCTGGCAGGCAAGAGCGTCTCGACGATCACCGGCGGAACCGATGACGACCGCACCTCGATCACCGGGATCTTCGGGGACCGCACCGCGCCGGACGACGAACCGACCGAGCAGGTCACCCCGACCGACTCCACCCCGGAGCCGGCCGAGTCCGACTCGACCCCGCCGACCCAGGAGCCGTCGCCCACCACGACCGACGCGACGGAGCCGACGTCCTCCGGCACCCCGACCGAGACGGTCACGGTGACCGAGACGGCCACGGAGTCCGTCGACCCGGTGGATCCGACGGCCTCGGTCACCCCCTGACCGGGCGGGCCGAAACCCGGTTGTGGCGCGGCCTCTCACTGGAGAGAGTGGCCGCATGACGTCGTACATCTCGCACACCACGGTCGACAGCCTCAACGCCTACGAGCTCTCGGAGTGGTGGAAGCCTGTCCTCGGCTACGTCGACATCGAGGGCGACCCGAACCTGCCCGGTCACGTGGAGTGCGCGATCCGGGACCCGGAATCCGGCCACGAGATCCTCTTCCTGCAGGTGCCGGACGCCAAGACCCCGCTGAAGAACCGCGTCCACTTCGACCTGCGACCGCGCGAGGTCACCCGCGACGAGGAGCTGGCGCGCCTCCTGGAGTACGGCGCCACGCAGGTCGCCGACCACCGGGGCATCCACGGGCCCGGCTCCGGCTGGGTCATCCTCGCCGACCCCGAGGGCAACGAGTTCTGCATCCTGCGCTCGGACGCCGAGGTCGCGGCCCAAGAGGCCTGAGGCCTGGCGAGCCGGCTCGGCCATTCCAGCTCAGAAGACGTTGAAGGGCCGGAACTGGACCGAGATCCGCGGTCCGGCCGACGCCACCTTGGGGACGGCGTGCTCCCACGTGCGCTGGCACGAGCCGCCCATCACGACGAGGTCGCCGTGGCCCATCTCGACCGCGAAGCCCTCGCTCCGGCGCTCCGGGTCGCGCGGTCGCAGGTGCAGCTTGCGGGGGTCACCGACGGACACGATGGCGACCATCGTGTCGTGGGTGGAGCCGCGCCCGATGGTGTCGCCGTGCCAGGCGACGCTGTCGCGTCCGTCGCGGTAGTAGCAGCACCCGGCGGTCCGGAACGGCTCGCCGAGCTCGTCGCCGTACCGGGCCGACAGGTCCTCGCGTGCCGCCGTCAGGGCGGGGTGGGGGAGGTCGTCACCGATCATGTACGTGTGGACCAGGCGGGGTACGTCGACAACGCGGTCGTACATCGACCGGCGCTCCGCGCGCCAGGGGACGTCGTTGACCAGCGCCGCGAAGACGTCGTCCGCGTGGGGGAGCCAGTTGCGGGCGACGTCGACCCACGCCCCGTCACTCAGGCCGCGTCGCTCGATCGGGCCGGTGTGGTCGGGCGCGACCGTCTCGAACAGGGTGCTCTGGAAGTCCACCGCCATGCGATCCATCGTACGACCCGATCGAACAGGTGTTCGTATGCCGTGGGCGTGTCGGTGTCCACGAATCCGATGGTTCGGGCAAATAAATCGGTGTTCGCCGGACGCGTCCCCGACCCCCTCCTACTGTCCGGAATGTGTCACCGGTCCAGGGGGGTTCGACAAGACGCATGCTCAAGCACGTGGAGATCCGTGAGTACGTCCGCGACCTCGTCCGTGGCAGCGTTCCGGGCACCGCGGCGCCGTCCGAACGCGACCTGGTGGACCGGTTCGGAGTCGCCCGGATGACCGTGCGCCAGGCGCTCGACGCCCTGGTCGGCGAGGGCGTCCTCGAACGGTTCCCCGGACGCGGCACCTTCGTCGCCGCGCCGCGTCGGGTCCCCACCGGTGTCTCCGGCTTCACCGAGGACATGGCGGGCAAGGGCCTGGTGGCCGACTCGCGCACGGTCGTCGCCGAGCGCCTCGCCCCGAGCCCGTCCGTCGCCGGAGCACTGCGCCTGCGGCCCGACGAGACGGTCGTCCACTGGCAACGGCTGCGTCTCGTGGACGGCCGCCCCGTGTGCCTGTCGGACGCCTTCCTGCCGGACCACATGGTCCCGGGTCTTCTCGAGAAGCTGCCTGCCAGCCTGTACGACGACCTGGCCGCCCGCGGGGTGCGGCCGACGTGGGCCGAGGACGACATCGCGGCCCGCACGGCGACGGACGTCGAGGCCCGCCTGCTCGACCTCCCCGTCGGTGGTGTGGTGCTGCGGCGTTCACGGCGCGCGATGTGGCGCGACATCCCGATCGAGGTGTCGCGGACGATCTACCGGAGCGACCAGTACTCGGTGGGCCTGTTGCTGCGCGACTGACGCCGACGCCCGCGTGGACCCGTCAGCTGCTCAGGCCGCCCAGCGGTGCGACCGTCTGGCCGGTCTCCTCGCAGACCCACTGCGGATCCGGGCCACCGAGGTCCGGGTCGATGTGCAACGCATGGATCGGCCCGTCCTGGCACCCCACGCAGACCGGCCAGAGGCCTTCGCGGGTGCCGCGGCCGAACCGGTCGGCCAGGGCGTCCTGGAGGTCCTGGGCGATGAGGCCGCCGATGTACGGCGCCCCGTCGACCCACTGCTCCAGCCACCAGCGACGCTCGGAGCAGGCCTCCTCGAGGAGGGTCACCGTGTTCGGCGTCCCGAGGGCGCGCGCCTCGAGGTCGGCGAGCACCTGCGCTCGGGCCACGTAGATCACGCTGTCGTCCACAAGGCCCATTGTGCGTTGGTTTCCCAAGGGCTGCCCGGAGCACGGGTGGGAGGTTGCGATGGTGGCGCGCGACGGGCTCCGGGACTAGCGTCGTCCTTGGCGTCCGGTTCTCGGTGCTCGTCCTGCCGGCGCTGTCCTGGTCACCGAATTCTGCGCCCCCTGGAGTCCCCATGAGCACCCGTCTCCTGCACATCATCGCCACGCCGCGTGGTCTCGCCTCCAACACCGGACGCGTCTCCAGCGTCCTGATCGAGGAGCTGCACCAGAAGTACGACGACCTCGAGGTCACGACGCTCGACCTCTTCAGTGCCGACCTGCCCGCCGTTGCCGGCGTGAACATCAAGTCGAAGTACGCCCTGATGACCGGACAGCCGGTCGACGAGGCGGCCACCGGCTCGTGGCAGGAGATCGAGCGCACCATCGAGCAGTTCCTCAGCGCGGACCTGTACGTCCTGACCGTGCCGATGTGGAACTTCGGCATTCCCTACGCGCTGAAGTACTACATCGACGCGATCGTCCAGCCGGGCTACCTGTTCACCTACAACGAGCAGGGCCAGCCGGTCGGCCTGGTCGAGGGCAAGAAGATGGTCTGCGTGACCTCGCGGGGCGGTGACTACTCGCAGCCACCGATGTCCAGCCTGGACCAGGTGCAGAGCTACCTGAGCAGCATCTTCGGCTTCGTTGGCATCGGTGACATCGAGTTCTTCCCGGTGCAGCCGTGCGACGTGACGGTCGAGCTGCGCAACGCCGCAGCCAAGGCGGCCATCGCCGA
>NZ_JBMCZA010000198.1:149772-150708 GCF_048654705.1 Nocardioides sp. CPCC 206348 | reverse complement strand
CCGGCGGCGACCGAGATGCGGCCCTTGTCGAGCGCGGTCATCGCGATCTTGAAGCCGGAGCCCTCGTCACCGAGCCGGTTGCTGTCCGGCACCCGCACGTCGGACAGGATCAGCTCGGCGGTGGCCTGGCCCCGCAGGCCGAGCTTGCCCTTGATCTCGCGGCGCTCGAAACCGGGGGAGTCGGTGGGCACGAGGAAGGCCGTGATGCCCCTCGCGCCGGGCCCGCCCGTGCGGGCGAAGACCAGCGCGACCGTTGCCCAGGTGCCGTTGGTGATGAAGAGCTTGTTGCCGCTGATCACCCAGTCGTCGCCATCGCGTACGGCCCGGGAGACGAGCGACCCGGCGTCCGATCCGGTGCCGGGTTCGGTGAGGCCGAAGCAGGCGAGGCCCGCACCGCTGCACAGGTCGGGCAGCCAGGCGTTCTTCTGCTCCTCGGTGCCCCACGCCTGGATGCTCTTGCTGACCAGGCCGAGGGAGACACTCACGATCCCCCGGATGGAGGTGTCGCCGCGGCCGAGCTCCTCCATCATCAGGACGTAGGACAGGAAGTCTCCGCCCGAGCCGCCGTACTCCTCAGCGATCCCCATCCCGAGGAAGCCGACCTCGGCGAGCTTGCCGACAATCGCCCGGTCGACCTGTTCCTCGCGGTCCCACGCGGCGGCATTCGGCACCACCTCGCGGTCCACCCAGTCGCGGGCGAGGTCCCGCAGCGATTGCTGGTCGTCGGTCAACGTCAGGTCCATGGCGCCATCGTGCCCGATGGCTGCCCCGATGGCTGCCGGCACTGCTCCACTTGCGGGGGAGCGGTGCGTGCGCCAGCCTCGGCGCATGGGACTTCGTGACAGGTTCACCGCCGGTTTCGCCCGCCAGCTCGGTCATCCGTCCGGGCCCGCGGGTCGGCTTGTCGCCCGGATGCTCAACAAGGGCAACAGCCGC
>NZ_JBMCZA010000198.1:143059-149726 GCF_048654705.1 Nocardioides sp. CPCC 206348 | reverse complement strand
ACGTCCACGGCGTCGAGATCGCCGAGACGATGCTCGACGGGGCACGGCGACGCTTCGCTGCCGAGGTCGGCGGAGGCCGACTTCACCTCCACAGCGGTGACCTGACCGCGTTGCCGCTCGCCGACGCCTCGCTCGACGCCGCCATCACCACGAACACCATCTACTTCATCGAGGACCTGCCCCGCGCGTTCGCCGAGGTCGCGCGTGTGGTCCGTCCCGGCGGACGCTTCGTGGTCGGCATCGGCGACCCGGAGGAGATGCGCAAGTACCCGTTCACTGCGCACGGGTTCCGCCTGCGGCCGGTCGACGAGGTCGTGGAGCTGTTGCAGGCGGCAGGCTTCGCCGAGCCGGAGCGCCGCCGGGTCGGTGAGTCCGCCGGGGCGTTCCATCTCCTCGTCGCCGAGCGCGCCGAGCGCGCCGAGCACGCCGAGCACGCCGAGCGCGACGGTCCGGATCGGTAGGGTCGGCGCATGAGCGCTGACTGGCGGACCGACACGGTCACCACCCTGCGATCCCTGATCGTGAAGGCCGAGCCCGACGTGGTTGAAGAGGCCAAGTGGAAGAAGGCGTCCAACCCGGACGGCGTCCCGACCTTCTCGGCCGACGGCCTGATCTGCACCGTCGAGACCTACAAGGACAAGGTGAAGGTCACGTTCGCCAAGGGCGCGTCCCTGGACGACCCCTCCGGCCTGTTCAACGCGGGCCTGGACGCCGGCACGCGCCGGGCGATCGACATCTTCGAGGCGGACACGTTCGACCAGGACGCCTTCGTGGAGCTGATCCGTGAGGCGGTCGCGGGCAACCGCCTCACCTGATCCTCAGCCGGGATGGCGTCACGCCATCTCGGGAACGTGCAGGTGTGCGTAGGCGAGGTCGAACTCGTGGACCTCGACGATCATGCCGTCGGCATCGCTCGCCGCGCGGGCGCGCATGTCGTCGGCCATCGAACGGCTTGCTTCCATGGCGGCACGCGACTCCCACGCAGTGGTGGCGCATCCCAGACGGGCCGAACGATCCACCAGGAGGCTGGCGCTGCAGAAGCCGTCGAGCTCCTCGAGCTGGGGCATGATCCCGACCCGGAACGTCTCGGCCATGGTGTCGAGGTCGCCCTCGATCCAGCTGACCCGGCAGCACTCGCCGTGCTGGTTGCGGTGCATGACCGTGATCTCCCATGAGTCGACCTGCAGGGAGGCGCCGAGGATGTCCTTGCCGCGGTCGCGGAGCGAGCGCAACAGCTCGTCGCTGGCGGCCATCGCCTCCTCGGAATCCCACGAGCTGGTGGCGATGCAGTAGCCGGTCTCGCGGTCGACCAGGAGCGAGAGGCCGCGACAGCCCTCGGTCGCGTCGAGCCTGGGAGCTACTTCGTCCTGGACGAATCTGATGCCCGCATCGATGTTGTCGGGCTTGCCGTGGAACGTGCTCGAACGTGCGTACACGACCCACTCCTCTCGGAGACGGGGCAGTGCCCGACCGGCACCGCCGGTTGTTCCCTGCTTACTCCTTCGGACGGTCTGGCGCCAGAGGTACGGGCGTCTCGATGCTCGTCGCTGACGTTCCTCGCACCTCAACCACCGGCGCGGGCCGCCCTGCGGTGCTGTTGCGGACTGACCCCGCGCACCCGCTTGAACGCTGCGCTCAGCGCGAACCCGCTGCCGTACCCGACCTGCCGGGCCACCCGGTCGATGGCGTCGTCGGTGGCGACGAGCAGGTCGGCGGCGAGGGAGAGGCGCCAGTGGGTCAGGTAGGTCATCGGTGGCTCGCCGACGAGCTCTCCGAAGCGTCGGGCCAGTGCGGCCCGCGAGACCCCGACCTCCCGCGCCAGGGAGGCGATCGTCCACGCGTGCTCGGGGTGGTGGTGCATCAGGCGCAGCGCTTCGCCGACCGTCGGATCGGCATGGGCGAGGCCACGGGTCACCTGCTCCTCGCTCGCCAGCCACGAGCGCACGACGGTCACCAGCACCAGGTCCAGCAACCGGTCGAGCACCACTTCCTGGCCGAGCTCCTCCCGCAACATCTCGGCGGAGAGCAGGTCGACGAGGGGTGAGTCGTCCTCCTCCCGACGTCGTACGACGACCGGTGGGAGCGCCGCGAGAAGGGGACGCCCGGCTTCCGTCTCGGCCTCCCACGTGCCGACCAGCATCACCGTCGATCCGTCGTGGCTGTTGCCCCAGGTGCGCACGCCCAGCGCCATCCGCTGGGCCAGCAGCTCGCCGTCCGGGTCGACGCAGATGTTGCCCTTGAGGATGGTCACCTTCGGGGCGGTCGCCGGGTGGTCGGCCACGGTGTAGACCGGACCGCCGCGGATCACGGCCACGTCGCCGGCCTGCAGCTCCAGGGCCTCGCCGAGCTCGCCGGTGATCCACGCCGAACCGCGCGCCACCGCCATCAGCGTCAGCGCCGGGTCGTCCTCGATCCGCACCGCCCACGGGGGCTCCATCACCATGCGCAGCAGGAAGGCCTGCCGCGCCCGGGGCCCGGAGAGGAGGTGTTCGAGTCCGTCCATGACACCACCATGCAAGACGATCACGCATGGAATCAAGACATTCGGCCATGGAAAGTCTCACCCGACCGCGATGGACTGGGGCCATGACAACGAACCTGATCATCGGCGGCACCGGCAAGACCGGTCGCCGCGTCGCGTCCCTCCTCCAGGGCCGGGGCCTCCCGGTCACCTCCCTCTCCCGTCCCGGGTTCGACTGGGCCGACCCGACCACGTGGTCGTCGGTCGAGCAGCCGGCCACCGCGGCGTACCTCACCTTCGCCCCCGACCTGACCTTCCCTGGAGCCCCCGAAGCGGTGGCCGAGGTCGCCGAACGCATGGCCCGTTCCGGCGTACGACGCATCGTGCTCCTCTCGGGTCGCGGCGAGGCCGAGGCGCAACAGGCCGAGCAGCTGGTCGCCGAGGCCGCCGCGAAGCACGGCGCCAGCTGGGGCGTCGTACGGTGCGCGTTCTTCATGCAGAACTTCGACGAGAGCCTGTTCGCCCAGCCGCTCGCCGCCGGCCGCCTGGCCTTCTCCGCGGGCGATGTCCGCGAGCCGTTCGTCGATCTTGATGACGTCGCCGAGGTGGCCGTCGCGATGATGACCGGTGACGCTCCGGCGAACCGGACCTACGAGCTCACCGGTCCTCGCCTGATGACCTTCGCCGAGGCGACCGCCGAGATCGCTGCCGCCACCGGACGAGAGATCGCCTACGAACAGATCACCAACGAGCGGCTCGTCGACGACCTGGTCCACGCCGGACTGCCTGCCGAGGAGGCCGGGGGACTGGGCGCGCTGTTCGCGCACCTCCTCGACGGCCACAACGAGCACTTCGCCGACGGTGTGCGCGAGGCGCTGGGCCGCCCGGCCAGGGACTTCGCCGCCTACGCCCGGAAGGCCGCGGCAAGCGGCGCGTGGAGCAGCCAAGAGGTGGCGTCATGAGCGAGACGATCGGCAACACCGCGCTGGTCACCGGCACCGTCGCCGCCGGGCTGATCGCCGGGATCTTCTTCTGCTTCTCGACCGCGGTCATGCCCGGCCTCGCCGGCACCGATGACCGGACGTTCGTCCACGCCATGCAGGAGATCAACAAGGCGATCCTCAACCCGGTGTTCCTGCTGCTCTTCGTCGCGCCGATCCCCGCGCTCGCTGTCGCGGCGTTCATCGGTCCGTCGCGGATCTGGGTGATCGCTGCGCTCGCCCTCTACGTCGTGTGCTTCGGCATCACCATGGCCGGCAACGTGTCGCTCAACGACGCCCTCCTGGCCGTCGGCCAGACCGATGCGCCGGCCACGCTGAAGGCCGCACGCGAGGCGTTCGAGGACCCGTGGAACCGGCTGCACCTGATCCGGACGGTCGCGCTGGTCGCGGCGTTCGGGTGCTGTGTGGGTGCCGCCCTGGCGGGGTGAGTCCGCCAGGGCGACCCCCGGCTGGTCACTGCGTATGTGCGTCGCTGTGTGCCGACACCACGATCACGTCCGTGGTGAGCAGTCCGACCGCGGAGAACAGTCGGACGTGGACGGCATTGACCGTGCCGGACGTGTCCTTTCCACCGGCAGGCGTGTTCGTGACCTGCTCGTTGAGCACGATGTGGGCGATGCCGCCGCCGTACAACAGATCGATGGTGAAGTTGGGCGTCACCTGGCCGTTGATCGTGAGCGTGCCGATCCTGAGGTTCACGAAGTTTGCGTTCAGTGCGGTGCTCGCGGTGGTGCCGTTCGCCGTGCTCGTCGCCGCCACCTGGATCAGGTCGGCCGTGACGAGACCGGCCAGGACGTTGACGCTGGCGGCGCTGCTCGTGCTGGTCGCGGTGGGCGGGGTACCGATGGATCCGGTGCTCGAGTTGGTCAGCGCCGACGCGGTCAGCACGCCCCCGAGAAGGGGAGGCACCGACGCAGTGTTGGCCGTCGACGTACCACCCAACGGGGCGATCTCCGCCTTGTTGACGTAGAGGTCGTCCAGAAGCAGGTTGTCCACGAAGGCGGTGAACGCCTTGCCCGACACCGTGTTCGGCCGCGCACCACACGGTGCCCCGCTCGGGTACGTCGCGTCGGACTCGGTGTGACCGACGATCACGTGCGTGTTGAGCGGGACGACCAGCAACCCGGTCAGGGTCACGTCGATCATGTTCACCGAGGCCGTGGTCGTGTAGCGGCCCTGGGCGTCGACGCCTGCCGTGATCTTCGGGGCCCGCAGCTTCACCGACCCGATCCCCAGCGGCAGGTTGATCACCGTGTTGGGAGCGACCGAGTTCGGGATCGGCTGGCCGGCGATCACCAGGTCGGTGAACGTCGACCCGTCCGTGTTCGACGACGCGCCCAGCGGTCCGGCCACCGAGGTCGACACGCTGCGCACGGCCTTCGCCGTGATCAGGCCGTTGAGCAGGTTCAGGTTGGCCACCGTCGAGGTGGACGTCGAGCTCGCCGAACCGATGTCGACCTTGGAGTGCGATGCCGCCGAGAGCACCCCGGCGTTGACCACGCCGGCCACGGTGAGCGTCGCCAGCGGGCCGGCCGCCGAGTCGTTCGGGCCACCGGGGTCGTTGGAGCTCGCCCTGACGAACTTGTCGATCAGGGTGAGCCCGAGCGCCCGGACGTCGATGCCGTAGGCGCTGCCGTGCGTCGACGAGCCCGTCCCGTTGACCTGGGTGTACGCCGTCGCCGTGGTGGCGCTCGCATTGTCAGCGTCCAGCGTGGCGGTGTTGGACACCTGCGTGCCGCTCTCGACGTTCACCTCGACCGTGAGTGACCTGGTGCCTTCCTCGCCGGGCGACAGGGTGCCGAGGTCCCACACCGCGGTGTTCTCGTCGACGTCGATGTCGGCGTCCGGCGCGGCCGAGATCCGCTGTCCGGTCGGCGGGGTGTCAGTGAGCGTGGCTCCGGTGGCGGGCGCCGTACCCTCGTTGGCGAAGCCGAGCGTGTAGGTCTGGAAGCCGCCCGGCACCACGGTGTCCCGACAGCCGATCTTCGTCAGCGTCAGCCGTGGCTGGTAGTCGACGTCCGTCGAGCATGCCTTCGAGTCGTTGCTCGTGTTGATGCTGTTGCTGCTCGTGGTGCTGATCGCAGCCGTGTCGGTGAACGTCTTCACTCCGGCCGACGTCGCGGTCGCGTCGAGCACCACGTCGTAGGTGATGACGCCCGAGCCGCCTGCGGCGACGGTGCCGAGGTTGAAGGTGAGCACCTGGCCGTTGACCGAGGGAGTCACCGCGGAGCCGTTGACCTTCGCGGAGCCGGCCTTGAAGGCCAGCCCTGCCCCGAGCGTGTCCACGACCACGACGCCGGCGGCGGGCTGGTTGCCCACATTGGCGTAGCTCACCGTGTGCGTGACGGTCGCCCCGGGCGAGGCGTTCGAGGGACAGGCCTTGTCGACCGCGACGTCGGAGTACGCCGCCCCGGCCGTGCACTCGGCGCTGTTGTCCGTCGCGTCGGCATCCGGCTGGTCGGCCGAGATCGCCGCGACGTTCTTGTACTGGCCGGGAGCGGCGACAGTGACCTGGTAGGTGATCGTCACCGGTGCCGAGCCGGCCGGGACGCTGCCGATCACCCAGGTGATCACCCGTCCGTTCACCGAGGTCGGCGCCACCGAGGCGCTGCCGGCGACGTAGTTCATGCCGACGGGGAGCGTGTCGACGATGGTGACGCCCGTCGCTGTGGCGGTGCCTCCGTTGCGGTAGGTCACCGATTCCTGCGTGGGCGTGTTGGCGGGCAGGGTGCCGGGGCACGCCTTGGTGATGCCCAGGTCGACCGCGAAGGTCACCTCGACGATCTCGGTGTCGGTGTCGTCCTCGGGATCGGGGTCACCTGTGGTGCGCACCGTCGCCGTGTTCTTGTACTCCTGGGTGCCGCCAGGACCGGTCGCGGGGACCCGTTCCTGGTAGGTGATCGTGTCACCGTCGCCCGCAGCGACGTCACCGATGTTCCAGACCAGCGGGTTGCCCGAGGGCTGGGGTTCCCCGGCGACTGCGACGTACGTCAGGCCGGGGTCGAGGACGTCGGTGATCGTCACGTTCTTCGCAACGGCGTCGCCGTCGTTGCGGTAGGTCAGGGTGCAGGTGGCCAGACCGCCGGGCGCGACGACGTCGTCACAGTCCTTGACGATCGACATGTCCGGAGACCCGACCGTGGAGATCGGCACCGTGTCCGTGGAGGGCACCCGGGTCTTGTCCGAGGACGTGATGGCAACGTTG
>NZ_JBMCZA010000198.1:140824-142994 GCF_048654705.1 Nocardioides sp. CPCC 206348 | reverse complement strand
CGACCGCGGTCGGCGCGGAAGCCGGTGCCGGGGTGGCGTTGCCGGCGTACCGCAGGCAGGTGGGGAGCTGGTCGGTGATGGTGACGTTCTGGGTGCCCTTGGCCGGGCCGACGACCTTGGAGGCGATGGTGACGCGCACGCGCTGGCCCAGGGTCAACGGGCTGTCGGCCGTGATCGCGTCCTTGCCGTCGATCTTCTTGTCGGTCTCGGTCGCGAGGATCGCGTTGACCGGGATCGGCACGTCCTTGCTGCCGAAGCTGACCGTGCCGCCATTCGCGGTGGCGGTCCCGACCGCCATGTGGAGGGCCGAACCGTTGTAGAGGTGGGAGCCGATCGCGAGCTCCGCGCCCCACTTCAGCACGAGTCCACTCGCCGGGATGACGACGTTGTGGAACGTGTAGGAGACCTGCTCGACCCCGGAGCTCACCGGGTTCGGGAGGTCACGCGTCACCGTCAGCGTCGTCTGGTCCGGCGCGTTGCAGCCGGTCGCGCCGGCCTGCGTGGTCGTTGGGGCGCCCGTGCAGACCTGGAAGCTGTTGAGGTCCTCGATGCCCTTCACGCCACTGCGCTTGTGGTCCGCGAGGATCTGGAGGGTGCTCAAGGTGCCCGGGCCGGTCAGGACCAGGCGGAAGGGGATGCTGTCACCTTCGGCGTACCCGCCCGTGTTGCCGGGCGTCCACGACTTCGACAGGGCGTCGTAGCCCTGGATCTTGACGCCGATGCCACCCCCGGAGCCACCACCGCCGCCGGGTCCGGGCTTCGCTGCCTGACTCGGCAGTGGGGGTCCGAAGGACAAGGCCACCATGGCGATGACGGTCATGAGTGCTTGCAGAGCGCGGCGTGAGTACATCTTGGATCTCCCCGTCAGGTATGGACGAGGCTCACCCCGGGAGAGGTTCCCTCCCCATTACCCGTGGGCCGACCCAGCCGACGGTACGCGCAGGATCCGATCGTGAGGAGACCTCGGTTCCGCTGGTCGCTGCGTCGCCACGCCGGGTGCGCGATGATGTGGAGGTGACGGACTCCAGCGCCAGGTCCACGTGGCCGCCCGTGACGAACCGCGTCCGGATCCTCGACGCGGTCACGACCCTTCTGGCGAAGGACCCGTGGTCGTCGATCTCGCTGACGAAGGTCGCTGACCAGGCCGGGGTGTCGCGCCAGACGATCTACAACGAGTTCGGCGATCGCTCGACCCTGGCTGACCTGTACGTCGAGTTCCTCGTGGACCGTCTCGTCGACCAGCACGTGCCCGTCGACGACGAGGCGCTGATCGCCGACGGCGACGTGATGGGTGCCCTTGCCCAGGTGCTCGGCTCATGGTTCTCGTCCGTCGTCACCGACCCTGTCCTCGGCCGTGCATTCGACCGCTCCGCGTCGGGAGGACTGTTCGGCGGGATGGTGCTCGACGAGCTCGCGCTCGTCGAGCGAACGACGCAACGCCTCGCCGAGCGGTACGTCGTCCTGGCTCCCGGCCTCGCGATCGACCGGGCCGTCCCGATGGCCCGCGTGGTCGCCCGGCTCTGCATCAGCTACCTGCTGGTGCCCGCGCCACAGGACCAGGACCCGGTCGCGGACCTGGTCTCCGTACTCGGGCCACACGCGGTGAACCTGTTCCACGGGACGTGAGGCGGCAGTGGAGACGGTCGAGGAGTTCTTCTCGCGCTCGGTGCGTTCCTGGAGTGCGGATCCCGCGGACGGCGCCCTTCCCGGCGATCCGGCGCTCCTGCACTCGCTCTTCGCAGCCCAGCTGCAGAGCCGCCACCTGGACTACGCGGCGCGCTGGCTGCAGGGACAGGGACGCGGCCACTACACGATCGGGTCCGCGGGCCACGAGAGCAACGCGGCGCTGGGACTGCTCACGCGCGTGGACGACCCGGCGCTCCTGCACTACCGCTCCGGCGGCTTCTACGCCGCCCGGGCGGCTCGGGCAGCGACGACCGACCCGATCCGGGACGTGCTGCTGAGCCTGACGTCCTCGGCGCGCGACCCGATGTCGGGCGGGCGGCACAAGGTCTGGGGTCATCCCGACCTCCACATCATTCCGCAGACCTCGACGATCAGCTCGCACCTGCCGCGCGCGGTGGGACTGGCGTACGCGCTGGGCCTCGCGCGGGCGGTCGGCCGACGTACGCCCTGGCCGAACGACGCGATCGTGGTCAGCAGCTTCGGC
>NZ_JBMCZA010000198.1:140154-140814 GCF_048654705.1 Nocardioides sp. CPCC 206348 | reverse complement strand
TGGGGTCATCCCGACCTCCACATCATTCCGCAGACCTCCACGATCAGCTCGCACCTGCCGCGCGCGGTGGGGCTGGCGTACGCGCTGGGCCTCGCGCGGTCGGTCGGCCGATGCACGCCCTGGCCGACAGACGCGATCGTCGTCAGCAGCTTCGGTGATGCGTCCGCGAACCACTCGACGGCGGTGGGTGCGATCAACGCGGCGTCGTACCTCACCCAGCGAGAGGTGCCGTGCCCGATCCTCTTCGTCTGCGAGGACAACCGGATCGGCGTCAGCACCCGGTCCCCGGACGGCTGGCCCGGCGCCATGCTGCAGGGCATTCCAGGCATCGCGTACGTCCACGTCGACGGTGCGGACCCCACGACGCTCCTCGACCGCACGGCGGCGGCCGTCGCCCGCGTGCGGGAGACCCGGCGGCCCGTTGTCCTCCATCTCGACACCGTCCGCTTCCTCGGCCATGCCGGCTCGGACACCGAGATCGCCTACCGCACCCAGGGCGAGATCGTCGGCGACTACGAGCAGGATCCGCTGCTCGCCACGGCCCGTTGCCTGATGAGCGGTGGACTGGCCACGCCGGACGAGATCCTGGCGGCGTACGACGACATGCGGACCAGGGTGATGGACGCGGCGCGGAGTGCGCTCGACGAGCCCCACCTCCCG
>NZ_JBMCZA010000198.1:139898-140059 GCF_048654705.1 Nocardioides sp. CPCC 206348 | reverse complement strand
AACGAGCCCGACGGCGCCCGGCTGACCCTCGCCCAGGCGATCAACCAGACCCTGGCGGAGCTGCTGGCCACCCACCCCGAGATGCTGGTGTTCGGTGAGGACGTCGCCGTCAAGGGCGGCGTCTACGGCGTCACCCGCGGGCTGCGCAAGCGGTACGGCGC
>NZ_JBMCZA010000198.1:139266-139820 GCF_048654705.1 Nocardioides sp. CPCC 206348 | reverse complement strand
CTCCACAACGCCGAGGACCAGCTGCGCGGCGAGGCGGCGTCGCTCAGGTTCTTCTCCAACGGCCAGTACCAGAACGGCATGGTCGTCCGGGTCGCCGGACTCGCCTACCAGCGTGGCTTCGGCGGCCACTTCCACAACGACAACTCCGTGGCCGTCCTGCGCGACATTCCCGGGCTGGTCCTCGCGGTCCCCAGCCATCCCGCCGACGCACCGGGCCTGCTGCGCACCTGCCTGGAGCTGGCCCGCCAGGACGGGCGGGTGTGCGTCTACCTCGAGCCCATCGCGCTCTACCACGTCCGCGACCTGGCGCCGGGCGACGGTGGCTGGACGGCGCCCTTCGCGGACGCCGCCAGCGAAGGTTCAGACCGTCCGCTGGGCGAGGTCGGTGTGTACGGCGACGGTGGTGACCTGTTGCTCGTGAGCTTCGGCAACGGCGTGCCGATGAGCCTGCGTGCCAGCGAACGACTGCGCGAGCACGGCATCGCGACCACGGTCGTCGACCTGCGCTGGCTGTCGCCGCTGCCCCTCGACGCGTTGCGCACGCTGGCCGAAGG
>NZ_JBMCZA010000198.1:134058-139256 GCF_048654705.1 Nocardioides sp. CPCC 206348 | reverse complement strand
GACTGCGCGAGCACGGCATCGCGACCACGGTCGTCGACATGCGCTGGCTGTCGCCGCTGCCACTCGACGGGTTGCGCACGCTGGCCGAGGACTTCCCGGCGGTGCTCGTGGTGGACGAGACGCGCGCCAGCGGGGGAGTGTCCGAAGGGGTCGTCACCGGCCTGCTCGAGCACGGCTACCGGGGCCGGCTCTCGAGGGTCGCCAGTGCCGACACCTTCATCCCGCTCGGCCCTGCGGCCGCGACGGTGCTGCTGTCCGAGGAGGACGTGGTCGCCGCCGCCCTGTCCGGGCGGTGACGAGCCAGTCCTCAGTGCCGGTCGTCAGCCGGAAGCGTCAGTCGGCGAGGACGTGCCGCGCGCCGGCCTTGGTGAACAGGTCCTGGTTCTTGGCGTACCACTCGACCGTGCGGTTCAGGCCCTCTTCGAAGTCGATCTTCGGGGTGAAGCCGAAGTCGTGCAGCTTCGACGAGTCCAGGAACTGGTCCGGGATCTCGATGAAGTTGTCCGGCTTGGGGATGGTGACCGACTCCAGCTTGTTGTCGAGCATCCCGCCGATCTGCTCGATGACCTGGCGCACGCTGCGGATGTTGCTGAACTCCTGCGGCTCCTTGCCGTCAGCAGTGGTGAAGCTGCCGACGTTGTACGCCGCCCAGCCGTAGGTCGCACGACCGGTGCTGGGGATGTCGGTGTTGTAGTGGCGCTCGACGTTCTCGGCGAGGAAGAGGTAGGAGTCGACCAGGTCGTCGATGTAGACGTACTCGCGCAGCACGTCGGCGTTGCCCAGGTTGATGACCGGGGCCTTGCCGTTGAGCATGCGCAGGCTGGTCCGCGGGATCAGGCGCGAGAAGTTGAGGTCGCCCGAGCCGTAGATGTTGCAGCTGCGGACGATCAGGGCGGGCACCTTGAACTGGAACCCGTAGGTCTGCGTGATCATGTCGGCGCAGGCCTTCGACGCGCTGTAGACGTCCATGCCGCGCAGCGCGTGGCCCTCGCGGTACGGCAGCGGCTCCGGGTCGTCGAGGTCCGCGTGGTCGCCGTACGACTTGTCGGTCGAGGCGATGAGCACCCGCGGGATGTTGTTGATGCGCGCGGCCTCGAGCACGTTCATCGTCGGCAGGATGTTGTTGTGCAGCGTGCTCATCGGAGCGTTCGCTGCGTCACCCACGATGGCCGAGGCCGCGAGGTGGAAGATCGTGTCGATCTGGTGGCGGTTGCACAGGCGCTGGACCTGCGCGAAGTCGTCCATCTCGCAGACCTCGACGTCCGGCCGGCCGTCGAAGCCGAGCAGGGCGGCGGTGGGCACGGGGCGGTTGTGCCGCACGGTGATGGTGACGAGCGCGCCGCGGCGGATGAGGGCCTCGGTCAGGTTGCTGGCGACGAAGCCGTCGCCGCCCGTGATGAGGACACGCTTGCCGTACCAGAAGTCGTTCATGGTGGGTGATTTTTCCTGTCGGACTCATTGGGCGCCTGCCGCACGTACGGCGACAAATACACCCACGCAAACTGCGAAATTCGGCGTGGGGGCGGCCGAATTCGGTGACCATTGGTCGAGCGGGCGCGACTCTATCAGCGGCAGGATCGATATGGTGGCGACTGCCAGATCTCGCTCAACAAGGAGTGTCGTTGCAGACCCCAGTCGTCATGTTCGTGTTCAACCGACCGGACCTGACCCGGCGCACGCTGGCCTCGATCAGGGGCGCGAAGCCCGAGAAGTTGTTCGTGATCGCCGACGGCCCGCGGGCCGGGAACGAGAACGACGAGCGGCTCTGCGCCGAGGTGCGCGCGCTGTTCGACGAGGTCGACTGGCCGTGTGAGGTGCTGCCGCGGTTCGCCGAGACCAACCGTGGGCTCGACCCCAACATCGAGGCCGGCATCGACTGGGTGTTCTCCCAGGTGCCCGAGGCGATCTTCCTCGAGGACGACTGCATCGCCGACCCCACCTTCTTCGTGTACTGCGAGGACCTCCTCGAGCGCTACCGGGACAACAAGGACGTCTGGCTGATCTCCGGCGACACCCACGAGGTGCCCGAGTCCTACTTCGGTGACAACAGCTACGACTTCGCGACCTGGGCCAGCATCTGGGGCTGGGCGAGCTGGGCCGATCGCTGGCAGGCCCACCGGGCGCTGTTCGACCGTCAGCACGTCCCCGTCGACGAACCCGGCCGCCTGATTCCGCCGCACCGCGCGGTGCCCGCACCGCCGCACCCCGACGCCCTGGTCTCCGAGGCGGGTCGCCGCCACTTCACCAAGGTCGCCGAAGATGTCGACCCGTCGTCGTACTTCTGGGACCACCACTGGTGGGTCACGATCATCAACCAGAACGGCCTCTCGGCCGTGCCGCGTCACAACCTGATCGAGAACGACGGGTACGGCGAGGGCGCCACCAACGTGCGCGCGAAGAAGGACTCGATCCCGGCGCGCCCACTCGAGCTCCCGATCCGGCACCCCGCCGCGGTGGTGCGCAACCGGAAGGTCGAGGAAGAGCTCGAGCTGGTGATGGTGCGCACGGACAGCCTGCTGCCGCGCATCGTCAAGTCGATCATCCGGCCGCTGTGGCTGCGCGCGATCGTGCGCAAGATCGTCACGCAGCCGCTGATCTGGCGGCTGGTGCGGAAGGTCCTCCGCTAGGTCCCGCGGATCCTGGTCAGATCGCCGTGGTGTCCGAACGGGGATCGACCAGGATCTTGGCGTGCTTCTCGGGGTCGCCGAGTGCAGAGAACGCCGCTTCCACGCCGGCGAGCCCGACGGTGCCGGTCATCAGCGGTGTGGGGTCGACCTTGCCGTCGGCCATCAGGTGCAGCGCCTCGCGGAACTCGGTGGGCAGGTAGCCCAGCACGAACCGCAGGTCGATCTCCTTGTTGATCGCGATCGCCGGACGGATCGCGTCGCTGCCCATGCAGACGCCGACGATGACCACGCGTGAGGAGATCGGCGCGCTGGCGATGACCTGGTCGATGATGCCGGGCACGCCCACGCACTCGAAGATCACCGGTCCCTCGGGCAGGGCGCCGAGCTTCTGGGCCGTCTCCATCGCGGTCCACCACGGCAGCAGGGGTACGGCGCGCAGCTTGGTCATCGAGTCCACGGCGAGGTCGAACAGCCCCGCAGCGGTGACGTACTTCCCGCGGGCGTCGGCGGCGTCGTACGGCGAATCGGTGGCCGGGTTGACGACGACGTCGGCACCGCACTGGGCGGCGAGCGCGCGGCGGCCGGGGGAGAAGTCGCTGGCGATGACCGTGCGGACCCCCGACGCCTTGAGCAGCGAGATCACCGCGAGGCCGATCGGGCCGCAGCCGATCACGACCGCGACCTGGCCCTTCTTCACCTGCCCACGGCGTACGGCGTGCAGCCCCACCGCCATGGGCTCGGTCAGCGCGGCCTTGTCGGAGGGCAGGCCGTTGGGCACGGGCATCGCGAGGGCCGCCTGGACGACGACCTGCTCGGCGTACGCGCCGGGAGCGTGGACGGAGAGTCCGGTGGTGTGGACGGCACCGCCGGTGCGCAGGATCGGCATCGCGACGACGCGGGTGCCGGTCTTGATCTCCTTGCTGGTCCGCGGCCCGCGGTCCACGACCTCGCCGCAGAACTCGTGGCCGAAGACCACGGAGTCGCCGGCACGCATGAAGCCGTCATAGCCACTCGCCGCGGCCGCGTCGGCCATGTCGTCGGCGTGCACACGGGCGTGCAGGTCGGACCCGCAGATGCCGCAGTGGTGCACGTCGAGCAGCAGGTGGCCGCGACCCGGCTCGGGTGCCGGGACGTCGGTGACCTCGAGCTTGGTGTCGTGACAGACGACGGCCTTCATGGCTTCTCCTCGGAGTTCGGTGCGTGTGCTTGGTGCGGGGCCGCGACGGTCTACGCGTAGGTGTAGTCGTCCAGGTCGTAGCGTGCAGCCTCCCACTTGGTCTCCAGCGTGAGGGCCGGCCGCAACGGCACGTCGCCGTGCGCGTCGAAGTAGTAGCTGTTGGCCGTCGCACAGGCATCGCGGAAGAACACCTGCTGGGGTCGGCGGCCCAGCATCCGCTGGAAGTAGGCGTCGTTGGCCTCGGCGGTCACCTCGACCCGGGTCGAGCTGCGGCGGCGCGCCTCGCGCAGCGCGCGGACGATGTGGCGGCTCTGCGCCTCGATCAGGTTGAAGTACGACGACCCGTTGAAGCCGTAGGGCCCGAGCATCATGAAGAGGTTGGGGAAGCCCGGCATGCTGACGCCCTGGTAGGCCTGGAAGCGGTTCTCGTCCCACCACGCCTCGAGGTCGAGGCCGTCGGCACCGACGACCGGGATCGGCGGCATGTTGCCCTTCTCGAAGACCTTGAAGCCGGTCGCCAGGATGAGGACGTCGATCTCGTGCTCGACACCGTCGGTGGTGCGCACGCCGCTGGGCGTGATGGCCTCGATGCCGGTGGTCTCGAGGACCACGTTGTCGCGGTTGAAGGCCGACAGGTACCGGTTGGAGAAGCTGGGGCGCTTGCAGCCCAGGCCGTACTTCGGCGTCAGCTTCTCGCGGGTCACCGGGTCCTTGACCTGCTGGCGGAGGAACGCGCGGCCGATCCGCTCGGCACCGTCGGCCAGCGGTACGACGCCGTAGAAGTGCGCGGCGATGGGGAAGTTCGCCTCGACGAACGCCTCACTGATCGTGCGGGTCAGGGTCTTCGCGCCGGGCACCCGCAGCGCCGTACGCAACGGCCAGGCGAGCCGTGCATCGGGCTTCGGCAGGCACCAGATGGGAGTGCGCTGGAACACGGTGAGCTGCTCGACCTCGGGCGCGATGGTGGGGATCACCTGCACTGCGGAGGCGCCGGTGCCGATGATCGCGACCCGCTTGCCGCTCAGGTCGACGTCGTGGTCCCAGCGTGCGGTGTGCAGGGTGGTTCCGGTGAACGACTCGACGCCGGCGATGTCCGGCAGCTTCGGCTGGGTCAGCGCGCCGGTCGCGACCACGACGTTGCGCGCCACGATCTCGTCACCGTCGGCGGTCTCGAGCGTCCACTCGTGCGTGTCGTCGTCGAAGCGGGCGCCGGTGACGCGGGTGTTGAAGCGGGTCCGCTCGCGCAGCCCGTACTTGTCCGTGCAGTGCTCGGCGTAGGCCTTGAGCTCGGCACCGGGCGCGTAGACGCGCGACCAGGTGTTCCGCTGCTCGAAGGAGAACTGGTAGCTGAACGACGGGATGTCGACACCCACGCCCGGGTAGGTGTTCCAGTG
>NZ_JBMCZA010000198.1:133564-133955 GCF_048654705.1 Nocardioides sp. CPCC 206348 | reverse complement strand
GTGGTGGTGGGCATGATGCCTCCCGATCGATCGAGGGTGTCAGTAGAGGTCGGCGCGGACGACGAGCCGGTCGCCCCGGGCGCGCGAGACGCAGGGCAGCAGGCAGCCCGCGGCGCGTTCGTCGTCGGTGAGGGAGCCGTCGCGGTGGTCCGCGTCGCCGTCGACGACGGTGAGCCGGCAGGTGCCGCAGAAGCCCTGGCGGCAGGAGTACGGGATCGCGGGGTACGCCTCGGCCAGCACGTCGAGCGGCGATCGGTCCGCCGGTACCTCGAAGACCTCGCCGGTGTTCTCGAGCTCGAGCGTGAACGCCCGGCCGTCGACGACCGGCGGTGCCGAGAAGCGCTCGAAGTGGAACTCGATGTCGGCCCGGTCCAGGAGGCCCGACCGCAAC
>NZ_JBMCZA010000198.1:132743-133498 GCF_048654705.1 Nocardioides sp. CPCC 206348 | reverse complement strand
TCGGCGTCGTCGGTGCGGACGACGACCCGGTCGCTGTACGCCGCCAGCTCGTCGAGGAACGGCAGGGTGTCGCGCCGGCGGCCGACGTAGACCATCGTCCAGTCGACGTCGAGCGCGTCGGCGAGCCGCAGCATCGGCAGGATCGGAGTGATGCCGATG
Source organism: Nocardioides sp. CPCC 206348 (assembly GCF_048654705.1). Classification (NCBI taxonomy): domain Bacteria; kingdom Bacillati; phylum Actinomycetota; class Actinomycetes; order Propionibacteriales; family Nocardioidaceae; genus Nocardioides; species Nocardioides sp. CPCC 206348. The sequence goes on along the minus strand of NZ_JBMCZA010000198.1, from coordinate 133,339 downwards.
CCGCCGGCCACGAAGTGCAGCCGTTCGGCGGGGGATCCGTGCCCGGGCACGGCCAGCGGGAAGGCATTGCGCGGTCGGCTCACCCGGAGCGTGGCGCCGAGGGGCAGGTCGTGCATCTCGACGGACCCGCCGAGGCCACCACCCTCGGCCGGGATCCGTCGTACGGCGATCCGGTACGACGTCCGGTCGGCGGGGTCACCGCAGAGCGAGTACTGCCGCTTGCGTCCCGACGCCAGGAGCACGTCGAGGTGTGCCCCGGGTCGCCACGACGGCAGGCGCTCGCCGTCGGGTGGGGCCAGCTGGAAGCTGACCACGTCCTGGTCGGTCGCGACGACGGTGCGCTCGGTGACGACCAGGTCGAGGCCCGCATCGGGGAGCCGCCGGGTCGCGGGGACCTCGGAGGGCCCCACGCGCGTCCACGCCCGGAGGATGAGGTCGGCGGCGCTGAGGAGGGGGTCGGAGGCGGTGCTCTCCATCAGCTCGCGGCCCGGGCTGCAGGGCTCTTCGCCAGGTAGGCGACGGCCTGTGCGGTGTTGCCGATCCACTCGGGCGTGAAGCGCGGGTGCAGGCCGAGGGCGGCGCTCCATCCGATGCTG
>NZ_JBMCZA010000198.1:130832-132721 GCF_048654705.1 Nocardioides sp. CPCC 206348 | reverse complement strand
TGGTCGGGCAGGTCGGGGTCCTGCTTCACGAGGTCGTGTGCGACCCGGCCGAGCACCAGCAGGAAGCCGGCGTAGGCGATGCCGAGGGCGCCAGCGCGCTGGAGGTAGCCGACACCGAAGTACTCGGCCACCTCGTGCGCGACCATCCGGTGCTCGACCTCCTCGGCGCCGTGCCAGCGGAACAGGTCGAGGACGGCGGGGTCGGCGTCGTACTCCTCGAGAGGGGCGGTGAGCACCCAGTCACCGAGCAGTGCGGTGAGGTTCTCGATCCCGCCGATGAGGGCGAGCCGGGCGACCAGGTGCTTGTGCCGGGCGGCCGCCGTGGGCAGGTTCCGCGGCCCGAGCATCTGCTGGAAGATCCGCTCGGCGACGGCGACCATCGGCGCGGTGTCGATGCCCTGCGCGCGGAAGAGGTCGCCGAGGACGTCGTCGTGCGCCTGGGCATGCATGGCCTCCTGGCCGATGAAGCCGCGGACGGCCTCACGCAGGTCCGCGTCCTCGATCAGCGGGAGCGCCTCGTTGAACGTCTCGCAGAACCAGCGCTCGCCCTCGGGCAGCACGAAGTTGATCGCGCTGATGATGTGGGAGGCGAAGGCGTCGCCACGGATCCACTGCAACGGGGTACGGCTGACGTCGAAGGCGACGTTGCGTGCGTGCAGGGCGACCACGCCGGGGTCGGTCATCGTCACAGGGATCGTCCTAGGCATCGTTGCCTCCACGGTTGAGGACGTAGCTCGTGACCAGGTCGGCGACGAACTGGGGATCGCTGACGGGCAGCCAGTGCCCGCGGTCGAGGTCGACCCGCGTGAGGTCGACGGTCCAGTCGGCAGCGCCTTCGAACATCGACGGCGTCATCGCGATGTCCTTGGAGTTCACCACCAGCTGGAGGGGGACCTGGCTGCGCCGGGGCTGCGGGTGGAGCAGGCGCTCCAGCATGTTGGCGCGGTAGAGGCGGACCCCGGCGACCATGTCCTCAGCGAAGGTCGCGGCGGGCTCGGGCGCGGCAATCCCTTCCGTGGCCTTGAAGAGACGGGGCCAGACCCGGGGGCCGACAACGGGCAGCAAAGCCTCCGGAAGGCGCGGGGTCAGGAAGAAGTAGATGTACGACGACTTGGCCGCCTGTTGGGCGAGCGTGGCGAGGTTGCGCGGCGTCGGCCGCTTCGCGAGTCCACGCAACCAGGTCACGGCATGGTCGAGGCTCGGTCCCGAGATCGAGGTGAAGCTCGCGAACCACTCGGTGGCATCGGGCCGGCAGACGGCCTCCCACAGCTGGATCGATCCCCAGTCGTGGGCGACCAGGTGCACGGGGCGATCGCTCACGGCCTGGGCCACGGCGACCGCGTCATCCGCCAGCAGCTCGAGCGTGAACTTGTCCTTGGTGCCGGGCAGGGGAGAGGCGCCGTGGCCGCGGGTGTCGTAGGTGACGACGTGGAAGTTCTCGGCGAGCAGGGGTACGACGTCGTCCCAGACGGTGTGCGTGTCCGGCCAGCCGTGCACCAGCAGGACGGTCTCGGCCGATGGGTCGCCGTGCTCGAAAACGGCCAGGCGGGCGTCGCCGCTGACGACGTGGGTGGTGCGGGTTTCGTGGTGGGTCTGCCGAGTGGCGTCCATGACATCTCGCTTTCACAGTTCACGTGAACAGTAACCGTACTATGGGTCCCACGACCCGACGATGACAACGGAAACGGGACTTGATGAAGGTCACACGAGCAGCCCAGCGGCAGGCGACGCGACAGGCCATGCTCGAGTCCGCCGTCGACGTGGTCTCCTCCGAAGGGCTGGCGGCGGTGACCACCCGCCGGATCGCCGACGCGGTGCGGGTGTCGCAGAGCGCCGTGATGTACCACTTCCCGACGCGCCTGGACCTGCACTCCGCTGCAGTCCGGCAC
>NZ_JBMCZA010000198.1:129536-130822 GCF_048654705.1 Nocardioides sp. CPCC 206348 | reverse complement strand
CGGGAAGTCCTCGACACCGGGGTGGTCGACGCCGAGCAGCTGATCGACCTGGCCTGGCGCATGCTCGCCACCCCGCGGGCCCTCGCCGTGGCACAGCTGTGGATGGCGGCCGGGTCCGAGCCGGCCTACGTCGAGACGGTGCGGGAGCTCGAGGTCAAGATCGTCGACATCGGGCTCGAGGCGCTGCGCCCCCTAGCTGACCGGTTCGAGGACGAGGCCGCTCTCTTCGCGTTCATGGACACGGTGTTCTCGGTGATTCGTGGGCTCGTGATCTCGGTGCCGGTGTGGGGCATGGCCTTCATCGAGGAGCGGTGGCAGGGCAGCAGGAAGATGCTGCTCGGCCTGGTGCCGCCGGGCTGAGCTGGGCGACAGTTGCACCACTTTAGGTCAATAAAGTGGTGTAACGTGGCGGGATGAACCACGGTGCAGCTGGCTTCGCGATCGGGTGGGAGCTCCATCCCTGGGAGCGCGAGCCCACGCGTGAGGCGTCGCGCCGGCAACGGCTGGCGGCCCGGGGTCCCTACCGCGCCGCCGTCCCGGCCCGGATCGCGGAGCTGCCGGTGTCGATGGACGCCGGTCTGCAAGCGGAGGCCGAGGACGCGATTCGCGAGATCACGCGGTTCGACGCCGAGGTCGCTGCCCTGGCGGACCGTCGGGCAGAGGTCGATGGAATGACCGCCGCGACCGAGCTGGCTCCGCTGGCCTCGGTCCTGCTGCGCACCGAGTCGGCGTCGTCGTCGGAGATCGAGGGCGTCACGGCCGGTGCCCGGGCGCTGGCCCTCGCTGCCGTCGACGCGAAGAGCGGCCCCAACGCCCAGCTCGTCACCGCGAACGTCACCGCCATGCAGCGGGCCGTGGACCTTGCCGACGACATCAGCAAGGACTCGATCCTGGCTGCCCACGAGGCGCTGATGGCCGGTCACGAGTACGCCGCCCCCGGGCGATTCCGCACCGAGCAGGTGTGGATCGGCAATCGTGCGCTGAGCCCGCACACGGCGTCGTTCGTGCCGCCGCACCACACCCGTGTCGTGGCGAGCATGGACGACCTGATCGCGTTCGCGCAGCGCGGGGACCTGCCGGTGCTCGCCCAGGTGGCCATTGCGCACGCTCAGTTCGAGACCATCCACCCGTTCAACGACGGCAACGGCCGCGTCGGTCGAGCGCTGGTTCATGCGCTGTTGCGCCACTCCGACGTGACGCGGCGGATGACCGTACCTGTCTCGGCAGGTCTGCTGACCGACACCGGTGCCTACTTCCGCGCGCTGACGGCCTACCGTGCCGGAGAC
>NZ_JBMCZA010000198.1:126092-129526 GCF_048654705.1 Nocardioides sp. CPCC 206348 | reverse complement strand
GCGCTGTTGCGCCACTCCGACGTGACGCGGCGGATGACTGTCCCTGTCTCGGCAGGTCTGCTGACCGACACCGGTGCCTATTTCCGCGCGCTGACGGCCTACCGTGCCGGAGATGTCGGGCCGATCATCCGACAGTTCGTCAACGCGTCGTTCCACGCCGTCGGCAACGGACGTCAGCTGGTCCAGGACCTCGACGCGATCCACCAGTCGTGGACGGAGCGACTGTCCTCGCGTCGCGGCTCCGCGGCCCGGCGCCTGCTGCCGTCCCTGCTCAATCAGCCGGCAGTGAACGTCGCGTACGTCGAGCGTGCCGGCGACGTCGCGCTGTCGGCCGCGCAACGCGCGGTCGAGCAGCTGGAGCAGGCCGGGATCCTGGTCCGCTCGGGCGCGGGCCGACGCAACCGGGTCTGGGTCGCCCCCGAAGTCATCGACGCGCTGGACCGATTCGCAGAGCGGGTCGGGCGGCGGGGGTGGTGAACACCCCCGCCCGGGATGCCCGAACAGTGAGCTACTGGGTCAGTTGTCGTTCTGTACGTCGCCGCGCCATGCGCCGGTCTCGGTGCCCCGGGCCTCGATGAAGTCCTTGAAGCGCTCGAGGTCGCCCTTGACGCGGTGCTCGTCCACGTTGATGGCCGAGCCGACCTTCTCCACGAGGTCCGAGGGCTGCCAGTCGATCTGCACCATCACGCGGGTCTTCGCGTCGTCCAGGCGGTGGAAGGTCACCGCCCCGGCCTGCTTGGTGTCTCCGCCGGTGCTGGTCCAGGCGACGCGCTCATCGGGGTGCTGCTCGGTGATCTCCGCGTCGAACTCGCGCTCGACGCCGGCGACGCTGGTCACCCAGTGCAGGCGCTTGTCGTCGAGCTGGGTGATCGATTCGACCCCGGACATGAACTGCGGGAACGACTCGAACTGCGTCCACTGGTTGTAGGCCGTGCTCACCGGCACGTCGACATCGATGGACTGCTGGATCTGGGTCATCTGACTACCTTCCGTCGGGATTTCGTCGGCCTCCGGCATCCGCTGGAGCGGGCGGGGCGATCGACTGTCCATTCGATGCAGTACCCGTCCCCACCGGACGCAGACGGGCTGCCGCCCGCAGGCTCACCTCCGACGACAAGCCGCCCACGGGAGACGAGGTGACGATCGAGCACGGTCGCCGGGATACCGTGAGCCGTGTTCCATGTGATGTTCCTCGAGCCCCGGATCCCTCCCAACACCGGGAACGCGATCCGGATGGTGTCCGGCACAGGAGCCACGCTCCACCTCATCGAACCGCTCGGGTTCGACCTGTCGGAGCCCAAGCTGAAGCGGGCGGGCCTGGACTACCACGACCTCGCGTCCGTGCAGGTGCACGCCGACCTCGATGCCGCGCTGACCGGCGAGGCACTGCAGTCCTCGAGGGTCTTCGCGTTCACGGCCCATGCGACCCGTTGGTACACCGATGTCGAATTCCGGGCGGGCGACGTACTCCTCTTCGGGCCTGAGCCGACCGGACTGCCCGACGACGTACTGGACCACCCGAGGGTCACCGAGCGGATCCGGATCCCCATGCTGGCGGGCCGCCGGTCGCTCAACCTGTCGAACTCCGCGGCCGTGGTGGCCTACGAGGCCTGGCGCCAGCAGGGATTCCCGGGAGCGCAGTAGCAGGGAACAGGCATGTCTCCTGACGACCACACTCGTTGAGCCACGTCGTGTCTGTCGGTCCGGGCGGCCTGCCCGGATTAACCTCGGAACGTGGCCGACCTGACCGAACCCTGCCCGAACTGCGACACCCTCATGCGCTGGGAGACCTCCCACGAGCGCTGCGACGGATGCGGTTACATCCGGCCGTGCTGTGAAGGCGCTCCCTGCAACTGAGGACCAGGTCCTCGTGCCAGCTGCCGCGATCTCGATGACCTACACAGGAACGAACGGAGTGTCGCGATGACCAACCACGAGCTGGGGCGCCCAACGGTGGTGTCGGCATGAGTGTCCACATCGAACGTCGCGGGGCAGTCACGCTCGTGGTGCTGGACCGGCCCGAGGTGCGCAACGCCGTCGACACCGAGCACGCCCGGGCGCTGTACGACGCCTTCCTGGCGTTCGACGCCGACGACTCGGCCAGCGTCGCGATCCTCACCGGGGCGAATGGCGCGTTCTGTGCCGGTGCCGACCTCAAGGCCGTGAGTGCGGGCACGATGGAGGTCGCACCGCCGACGGGTGAAGCCCCGGAGATCGGGCCGATGGGCCCGACCCGACTCCTGCTCTCCAAGCCCGTGATCGCCGCCGTCGAGGGACACGCGGTGGCCGGAGGGCTGGAGCTCGCGGCCTGGTGCGACCTCCGGGTCGCCGACCCCGACGCAGTGTTCGGCGTGTTCTGCCGGCGCTGGGGTGTGCCGTTGATCGACGGCGGCACGGTCCGGCTGCCGCGCCTGGTCGGGCAGTCCCACGCCCTCGACCTGATCCTGACCGGCCGCCCGGTCGGCGCCGACGAGGCGCTGCGGATGGGCCTGGTCAACCGGGTCTCGGCGCCCGGCAAGGCGCTCGAGGAGGCGGTCGCGCTGGCCGAGCAGCTGGCGGCCTTCCCACAGGCGTGCCTGAGGGCCGACCGGTTGTCGGCGTACGAGCAGGAGGACCGGGCGATCCCCGACGCGATCGCCAACGAGTGGGCTCACGGGTCGCAGGTGCTCCTCGAGGCGATGAGTGGGGCCGGCGTCTTCGCAGCCGGGGCCGGTCGGCACGGCAGCTTCCGGTTCCCGTCGACGCGCTGAAGCGCCATGCTTGGGGGGCCGCACCCTGGAAGCAACTCGTTCGCGGCCGGACCGGGAGTGACCATGACTGAAGCCAAGCACCTGGAAGTCCTCATCGTGGGCGCCGGCTTGTCCGGCATCGACGCCGCGGTGCACATCAGCCGTGCCTTCCCCGCGAGGAACTATGCGGTGCTCGAGCAGCGCGGCGAGCTCGGCGGGACGTGGAGCCTGTTCAAGTACCCTGGCATCCGTTCGGACTCCGACATGTACACGCTGGGCTTCGGCTTTCGCCCGTGGGACGGCAAGAACGCGATCGCCGACGGGGCCGACATCCTGCGGTACCTGCAGGACACCGCGGTCGAGTACGGCGTCGACAAGCGGATCCGGTACCACCGCAAGGCGACCCACTTCGCGTGGTCCTCGGCGGACCAGTTCTGGACCGTCACGGTCGAGAACACCGAGTCCGGCACCACGGAGACGATGACGGCCGACTTCGTCTTCTCGACCAGTGGTTACTACAACTACGAGGCCGGCTACACCCCGGACTGGCCGGGCCTCGAGGACTACCGGGGTGAGGTGGTGCATCCGCAGCACTGGCCCGAGGACCTGGACTACACCGGCAAGAGGGTGGTGGTCATCGGCAGTGGTGCCACGGCGGTCACCCTGATCCCGTCGATGGCCCGCGACGCGGGGCACATCACCATG
>NZ_JBMCZA010000198.1:125892-126009 GCF_048654705.1 Nocardioides sp. CPCC 206348 | reverse complement strand
TTGCAGCGCACGCCGACGTACATCGTCAGCCAGCCGCGGATCGACCCGATCGCAGAGACGCTCAAGCGCACGATGCCGAAGAAGCAGGCAGCGAAGCTGATCCACGCTCGCTACGCC
>NZ_JBMCZA010000198.1:125156-125882 GCF_048654705.1 Nocardioides sp. CPCC 206348 | reverse complement strand
TTGCAGCGCACGCCGACGTACATCGTCAGCCAGCCGCGCATCGACCCGATCGCTGAGACGCTCAAGCGCACGATGCCGAAGAAGCAGGCGGCGAAGCTGATCCATGCGCGCTACGCGGCGGTCACGATCGGGTTCTACGAGTTCTGCCGGCGCAACCCCAAGGTCGCGAAGGTGCTCCTCAAGCGCTGGGCCAAGCTGCACCTGCCCGACGACTTCGACTACGACACCCACCTCACGCCGCCGTACGACCCGTGGGACCAGCGCCTGTGCGTCATTCCGGGTGCCGACCTGTTCCGGGCGATCCACAGCCACAAGGTCGATGTCGTGACCGACCACATCGAGCGCTTCACCGAGAGCGGCATCGTGGTGAAGTCCGGCAAGGAGCTCGAGGCCGACATCGTCGTCACGGCGACGGGTCTGGACGTGATCGCCATGGGTGGCGCGACGATCGAGGTCGACGGGGAGCAGATCGACCTGGGCAAGACCTTCACCTACAAGGCGATGATGCTCAGCGGCATCCCGAACTTCGCCTTCATCGTCGGCTACTCCAACGCGTCGTGGACGCTGAAGGCCGACCTCGTCTGTGAGTACGTCGTGCGGTTGCTCGAGCACATGGACCAGCACAACCTCAAGGTCGCGGTCCCTCCGCATGAGGAGGGTCTCGTGCCGGCGCCGATTCTCGACCTGGATTCGGGCTACCTGAAACGGGCCGCCGGGCGGCTTCCC
>NZ_JBMCZA010000198.1:124578-125146 GCF_048654705.1 Nocardioides sp. CPCC 206348 | reverse complement strand
CCGACCTCGTCTGTGAGTACGTCGTGCGGTTGCTCGAGTACATGGACCAGCACAACCTCAAGGTCGCCGTCCCTCCGCACGAGGAGGGTCTCGTGCCGGCACCGATTCTCGACCTGGATTCGGGCTACCTGAAACGGGCGGCCGGGCGGCTTCCGATTGCCGGTGACCGCGACCCCTGGCGGCTCAAGCACAACTGGTACTTCGACAAGAAGTTCCTGCGCAAGAGCAAGGTCGACGACGGCGTCATGGAGTTCACGGCCTGAAGGAACCGGCTGACGGATCGGCGCAGCCGCCAGCCAGGCCCCTGTCCTCAGCCTGCGAGCGCCGCGGTGACGGCGACCCCGAGGACCAGGACGCCGATCAGCAGCGTGATCTTGCCGACCGTCGACGGACGGCCGTTCGACAGCGCCAGGCAGGCGCCGGCGCCGGCGAAGACGACGGGCAGGCCGGTCCAGAAGACGGCCACCAGGGGCACCGACACCAGCGTGAGGACCAGGCCGCGGCGGTCGGCACGCTCCGGGGAGGCGGCACGCACGCCCAGGCCGAAGGCGATCGCGAGGCCGACGGC
>NZ_JBMCZA010000198.1:123535-124568 GCF_048654705.1 Nocardioides sp. CPCC 206348 | reverse complement strand
CACCAGCGCGAGGACCAGGCCGCGGCGGTCGGCACGCTGCGGGGAGGCAGTACGCACGGCCAGGCCGAAGGCGATCGCGAGGCCGACGGTGATCACCCCGACGACGACCAGCCAGCTGTAGAAGTCGTTCCTGGTCCGGGTCGCCTCGTAGTTGGCGAGGGGCGACCAGAAAGTGCCGATCGCGGTGAGGACTGCGGAGATGCCGGCGCTCGCCGCGGCCCAGGCGGGCCAGGTGCGGGTGCCGGTGGTGAGAGATGCGGTGGTGGTCATGGCTGCTCCTCGGTGGAAGGTGAACGAACAGCTCCATGGCACCGGTTCGCCCGTCTTCTCGGCAGTGACCGGTGACCGTGCGGGCCCGGGACGATTTCCCGGGACAGTTGGGACAAAGCGGCACCCACGACAGCCCGTCTGACTCCACACTGGCTCCATGACCGTGCCGTCCGACGCCGCGCTCCGCCGCCTGGGGCTGGCCGTGTTCGGTGCGCAGGTGGCGCTCAACCTCGCCTACTACTTCCTGTCGCGGGGCGTCTCCGACCAGCCAGCGCTCACCTACGAGACGCAGACGGACGCGAGCAAGATCGTGCTCGGTCTCGCTCCGGGCCTGGTCGGGCTGTTCCTGGTCTGGGCGCGGCCGCGCAACCCGATCGGGTGGCTGATCGGGGTCGCCGGTCTGTCGCTGATGCTGAGCAACGCCGGCCAGATGTACGGCGCCCGCGCCTTCGCGATGCCTGAGGAAGGACTGCCGCTCGGCACCCTGGCGCTCTCCCTCTCCGCGCCCCTCTGGGTCCCGCCGGTCTACTTCCTGGTGACCCACCTCCTGGTCCGCTATCCCAGCGGGTCGGTGAGCGGGCGCTGGCCGCGCCGCTTCGACCGCGCCGTCCTTGTCGCGTACCCGTTCCTGTTCGTCGGCTATGCGACGAGCGACCCGTCGGTCACCGACGTCGTGCGCGACGAGCACCCGCCGGTCCGGCTGCCGGAGCTACTTGCGGGCGCAATGGCAGGGGCTGCTGCGGTCGTGATCCTGGTCTGCGGT
>NZ_JBMCZA010000198.1:122962-123525 GCF_048654705.1 Nocardioides sp. CPCC 206348 | reverse complement strand
GTCCGCTATCCCAGCGGGTCGGTGAGCGGGCGCTGGCCTCGCCGCTTCGACCGCGCTGTCTTGGTCGCCTACCCGTTGCTGTTCGTCGGCTATGCGACGAGCGACTCCTCGGTCACTGACGTCGTGCGCGACGAGCACCCGCCGGTCCGGCTGCCGGAGCTGCTTGCGGGCGGCATGGCAGCGGCTGCTGCGGTCGTGATCCTGGTCTGCGGCGTGGCGATCATCGCCGACGCCGTACGCCGGATCTGGACGTCGACCGGCTCCGAGAGGTGGGCGCTGGTCTGGCTGATGGCAGCGACCGTGTTCGCCGTCCTGGTCATCATGGTCGGACCGGACGAAGCCCTGGGTGACCTTGCGTACGCCGGGGTGCTGGTCACGGTGGCGACCGGGGTCCTGCGGTACGGCGCGCTCGGCATCCATGTGACGGTGCTGACCGGCGACCGCAACGACCCCTTCACTGCCCTGAACCGGCTGGGCTCCTCCATCGGGCAGGACATGGACGAGCGCTCGCTCGGAGACGTGCTGGACGCGGTCCGGGAGGCGCTCGACGTCGACGGCATCGC
>NZ_JBMCZA010000198.1:122670-122906 GCF_048654705.1 Nocardioides sp. CPCC 206348 | reverse complement strand
CTCGGCGTCCTGCTGGTCGGTGGCCGGCCCGGCCGCGCGGGACTCGGCCGCGCCGGAGAACGGTTGGTGGAGGCGGTCGTTCCACTGATCGCGGCCGTCCTGCACGCCGTCCAGGTCGCCGAGGAGCTCCGGGTCCAGCAGGAGAGGGTGGTCGCTGCCACCCAGGCGGAGCGGGTGCGGCTGCGCCAGGAACTCCACGACGGCCTCGGGCCTGCGCTGACGGGGATCGGGCTCGG
>NZ_JBMCZA010000198.1:115354-122590 GCF_048654705.1 Nocardioides sp. CPCC 206348 | reverse complement strand
GCCGCGCTCCGGCGCCGCGCGGAGCAGCTCCGGGCAAGTGGGCTCGTGGTCGACGTCGACATCCCGCCAGAGCTCCCGGTCCTGCCCGCCGCCGTCGCAGTCGCCGTGTTCCGCATTGCCGAGGAGGCGATGACCAACGTCGTCCGGCACTCCGGTGCGGGTCGGGCCCGGCTCGCGGTGTCCTGCGAGGGCAACCAGATCGTGCTCGAGGTCGAGGACGACGGCGTGGGTCCGGGCGCCGGCCGCGCTGGTGGCGTCGGTGTCGTCTCGATGCGGGACCGGGCCGAGCGACTGGGCGGTCGGTTCGAGATCGTGGCGACGGATCCCGGTACCCGGGTCCGGGTCCACCTGCCGTGGGAGGTGGCGCCATGATCCGGGTCGTGGTGGCCGACGACCACCCAATGGTGCGCTACGGGATCACCGCGGTCCTCGCGGATGTCGCCGGGATCGAGGTGGTGGGTGAGGCCGCGGACGGCCAGGAGCTCCAGGCCCTGGTCGCGACGGCCGGCCCCGACGTCGTACTCACCGACCTGGCCATGCCCGTCATGGACGGCATCACCGCGATCGGGCGGCTCCGGGTCAGCCATCCGGGTGTCGCCGTGCTCGTGCTGACCATGCACGAGGACGACGACTCCGTGCTCGCCGCACTGCGGGCTGGTGCCCGCGGCTACCTGCTCAAGGGAGCGGAACGGGCCGAGCTGGTCCGGGCGATCGAGTCCGTTGCCGCCGGCGATGCGGTCTACGGACAGTCGGTGGCGAACCGGATCATCGCCCTGCTCTCCGGGGCGGCGGCCACCCACGCGCCAGCCTTCCCGGAGCTGACCCCGCGCGAGCGCGAGGTGCTGGACCTGATCGCCGCCGGTCTGCGCAACCGGGCCATCGCAGAGCGTCTCGGGATCTCCGAGAAGACGGTCCGCAACAACGTCTCCTCGGTGCTGGTGAAGCTGCAGGTCGAGGACCGGACCAGTGCGGCGATCAAGGCCCGCGAGGCAGGCCTCGGTCGCGACGACTGACCTGACAGTGTCCGAGCCCGGGGCAGGCAGGCCGTTCAAAACCTCAACCACCGCGGCCGCCGTGGGCGTGGGATGCTGGCACATGCGATGGGTGCTGGTCGCGTGGTCGGTCGTGCTGCTGCTGGTGGCGTGTGCGCCCGACGCACCGACCGCGCAGCGGCCTGCTGCCGATGGCTCGTCGACCTCCAGGGATCCGCTGCCGGTGGTGGTCGACACCGACCTCGGCGCCGACGACCTGCTGGCCCTGCTCGTGCTGCTTCGCGACCCGGCCGTCGACGTCCGTGGCATCGCGATCAGCGGCACGGGCCTGGTGCAGTGCGAGCAGGGCGAGCAGAACCTGGCGCGCCTGCTCGCCGTACTCGACCGGACCGACGTGCCGTTCGGGTGTGGCCGTGAGAAGCCCGGGCCTCACGGCCGGTCGTTCCCCGTGGAGTGGCGCAGGGCCAGCGACGCGATGAACGGCGTGGACCTGCCTGAGGTCGAGGATCCGGTCGAGGACCTGGTCGCTCGGCCGGACGCTGTCGCCGTTCTCGCCCAGGCGGTCTCCGCGGGACCGGCCACGGTCCTGGCGCTGGGCCCGTGGACCAACCTCGCCGACCTCCTGGCCGCGGACCCGGCGGCCCTCGAGCAGGTGACGGGCATCCTCTCCATGGCGGGCACGATCGAGGCGCCCGGCAACCTCGAGGTCGCGCCGACGACGTCGAGCGACCACGTCGAGTGGAATGCCGGGGCCGACTCCGACGCGTTCGCCGCGGTGCTCGGGTCCGGCGTGCCGGTGACGCTCGTACCGCTCGATGCGACCCGCCACGTCCCGGTTCCCGAGGACGTCCTCGCGCTCCTCGGTGCCGACCACGAGGCCGCGGGTGCTGACATCGCCTACGAGATGTACCTCCGAGCGCCAGCGCTCGCAGGGCCCGGCAACTACTGGTTCGACCCGGTGGCGGCGGTGGCGCTCACCGACCCGGACCTGCTGACCTGGGAGCAGTTCACGGTCTCGGTGACCCTGGACGGCCCCGCGGCGGGTCGGATCTCGCGTGACCCGTCGGGTCGGCCGGTGAGGGTGGCGACCCGGGCGGACGGTGACGGCGTGGTCGAGGCGACCCTCGCAGGGCTGCGCCGGGGTGCGCCACGGCCGGGAGGTGTGGTCGCGAACGGGTCCCTGGAAGTCTCGTTCGACGGCACGACCTGCTCGCTCGGCACGCCGCTGCCGACGACCGCCGGCATCGTCAGTCTCACCCTGCGCAACAGCTGGGAGGGACCGACCGGACTCTTCGTCGTGGGCGTGGGCGACGGCCACACCTGGGACGACGTAGTGGCCCACGTGCAGTCTGCGGACTTCACCGACCCGGGCAACGTGCCCCCTGCCTGGATCCGGCAGCCGGGCGGCGAGGCCCCCTTCGCCGACGGGCGCGGTGATGCGACCTCCCTGGCTGTGCTCCCGTCGGGGACGGTCGGCGTACTGTGCGCCGCGGGGGAGTTCCCGCAGTTGAGGTTCGTCGACGGTGGCACGTTCGTGCTCGGCGGATGAGTTCGCTCAGGTCCTGCTTCGGTGAGTTCGTTCGCGAAATGTCGATGGCCCCGGGGGAGACCCGGGGCCATCGCAGTCACGACGCCGGCGAGTGGGACATCACCCCGAAGCAACTGTCGGTGCCCATCTACGTGATCGAGGTGGAGACGGAGCCGATCGCTCCCGAGCGCATCGCGGCACTCGGCTGAACCAGTGGCATGGGCCTCGTGACCCAGCACGCGATCATGGAGAACTACCGCCTCACCCCGCGCAACACCATCGTCTTCGGTGTACGACGACTGGAGCGCGGCACCACCTACCCGCTCCCGGAGAAGACGCCCGATCCCGGCCTCGTCGAGGAGCTGTCAGGTGCCTTTGCGCGGCGGTTCCCGTCGCTCGCCGACGTCGCGGTCGAGCGCGCGTGGGGCGGGTGGATCGCGATCACCTCGCCGCCCCGGCCGGTAGCCGTCCCTCCCAGTCACGCGCAAGCGTCGCCGATGTCGGCTCGTCCTCCGCGATCGACGATGACCTCGATCGGGGACGCCAGCGTGCCGTTCGGCCGCTTGCAGGTGAGTGTCCACGCCTCCTTCAGGGGGTTCTCGACGCGTGGCCTCGGGCTCTGGAACGTCACGCCGCCGTTGCCCCAGTCGTCGAACGCCTGGCCGTCGACCTGGTCGAAGTTCACGATCACGGCCGTGTACGTGCCGGGCGGAGGGTCGAACAGGACGGCGTCCTCGGTCGTGTCGCCGAACGCCGCGGACTGCGCCACGAGGTTGCCGGCCGCGTCGTAGACGTAGAGGTCCCAGTCGGTGTTCGCGTCGGCCCAGTCGATGTGCACCGCCATGCGGCCGTTGTCGTACGTCGGCAGGCCCTCGACCTCGAACTCGATCTCCTCGTGCGCTCCCGCGAGCGGGTCGCCCGTGTTCTCTCCCGGCTGGCCGTCAGGGTTGGCCAGCGCGATCGGCCCCTGCGGCGGTCCCAGCGCGTCGCGCCCGTCGCGTCCGGCGACGACCGGCCGCGTCGACGGGTTGACGTTCCACTCGAACGTCGTGCCGTCGGTGACCATGGAGTACTCGAGCGTGTCCTGGAACGTCTGGACGGCGCCGATGTCCGTCCCGAAGTCGTTGTTCCAGATGGGCGAGGTCTCGGTGAGGAACGTCTTGCTGATCGTCAGCGTCGAGCCGGCCGGTGCCGAACCCTCGATGACCGAGTGCAGGGTCTCCTCCTTCGTCGACGTGAGCATCTCGTAGTAGGCCTCGCGGTTGCCGCCCCTGCCGGCTCCCGCGGCCTGGCCGCGGCCGAGGTACTCGTCGACGACGCCGTTGTTGTACGGCGGGTGGAACTCGTCGGGTCCGATCTCGTAGGTGAATCCGAGCGAGCCAGCGGTCCAGAACGTCCAGTCCTCGGTGCTGCCCGTGGTGTCGTAGAGCCCGTAGCCCGGGATGTTGGCGTAGCCGTTGTGGCTGGTCATCCGCGCCCCGAGCGCCTTCACGAGCGATTCCTCGAGCGGGGCACCCATGTCGGCAACACCCGGCGGGCGCAGCACGAGGTTCGAGAACGTGTGGTTCGTGATCAGGTTCGTGATCGACCGGGTGCTCTGCAGTTCGCGGATGTTCTGGATCTCCGGCTCGGAGAACGGCGCATCGCCGCGGAACGTGTCGTTGGACCAGGACACGCTCGCGCCGCTGCCGCCCCACAGGCCGCCGTAGTTGCGGTTGGGGTCGGTGCCACGCAGGCGCCCGGCGGCGTTGTCCCCGCAGGTGCCGCTCGCGTACTGCGCCGGCGTCGAGGACGAGATCCGGCAGTTCTTGCGCTTCATCTCGTAGTCGAACAGGCCGAAGGAGGCGCTGAAGCCGGCGTGCCGAGCCTCCCGCGAAAGGTTGAAGCCGTCCACGTTGACGATCGGTACGACGATCGTGCGCGTCGTGTTGACCAGGTCCGTGGTCCGGCTGCTCGTGCCGTAGTTCGTCAGGAGGTCGTACGCGAACTCGATCACGTGCTCGGACGACGGCCACTCACGCGCGTGGTGGACGCCCAACTGCAGGAAGATCGGCTTGCCGTCCTGCGCGTTGGGGTTCTGCGTGATCTCGATGCCGTGGATGTCGCGGCCCTCGACCGACTGGTGGTTGAGTGTCAGCTCCTTGACGAGCCCCGGGTAGCGGATGGCCAGCTGCTTGAGCTCGAGGTTGTAGTCCGCGAGGTGGCGGTAGGCGTTGCTACCGCTGGGCAGCTGAGTCTTGGGGTTCGCGGCCGCGAACTTCGAGTCGGCCGTCGCGTTGGACTTCGAGCGCGCCTCGAGATCCGCGATCCGGACGCTGAAGGTGAAGCCGGCCTCGCGCAGCTTGCGCTCGTCGGCGGAGCCATGCAGGACGACCTCGACGGAGTTCGAGTCGCCGTGCTCGGTGAGATCGAGGTCGAGGCCCTGCAGCCGCTGCTTGAGCTTGCGGGTGGGGGTGTTGACATCAACGATCTTCACCTTGCCGATGGAGTGCTCTGCGATCGCGACGAAGTCGATCGACAGGTCGGCGCTCGACGCGCTGCCTCGGAAGCGGCACGCCTGGACGCGCAACTTCTGGCCCTTCTTGACGAAGCCCTCCGCCAGCTCGTTGGACGTGAAGCCGGCCGAGCCGGCGACCGTGCGGCCGGAGCTGAAGTCGAAGACGCCGAGGTCCCAGTCGCCGCCGCCCGACAGGCGCGCGCGGACGAGGCCCGTGACGGGCGCGGTCGCCGTGACCGTCTGCGTGCCGGCGGCCCCGTCGACGTACTTGGCGTGGCACGAGCGCGCGACGGCCGTCGCGGCCGTGACCTTCTGGCCGGCTGCCGCTTGAGCAGGTACCTGGGCAGGTACGGCGGCTATGGCGGCGCCGACCAAGGCGAGCGCGAACGCCGCCTTGCCCCACGCCGAGTGTCGTCGCAAGCGATGGGTGAGGCTGCCTCGTGTCATCGGGATCTCCGATCCGGCGCCGCCGCTGCAGCACCTGGGTGCTAGACATCCCAGACTAGATCGAGCCATCACCCTTGCCTAGATGTCTACGCACGCATTGCGGTGACCCCGGGAAGGCGCGATCGGAGTCCGTATCAGAAATGACGGTGGCCCCAGGAACTCCTGGGGCCACCGTTGCAAACTTTGTGCGGCTTCGAGACGGTCGCCGCGCGACCCTCCTCAACCTCCGATCGATCAGATGTCGTAATACTGACTGACTGACCCATGCTGACCTGCGCAAACGTCGAAATCGTGTGGCCATTTGTACCAGCCTTGTAACTCTCGGCCGCGCGGGTTCCGCGTGAGCGCCTCGATGGGCTGGTTTGTCCGACCACGGTACCCCGGGTCGTAGTACGCCCGGAGTCGCGACGGGGATGGAGTTCGCCGTCGCTGGCGATGGGCGGTTGGGTTCCCACTACGCGGGCGTCGCGCCGTCGCGTGTGGTGGCGTGTCGACGCGATCCGAACCGGCGCGGGCGCGTCAGCGTGACCTGCTAGCGCGCAGGTGGATGGTCCCTACGTTTGGGTCGCCAACCGGGGCGCCCCTCATGGACTCTTCTCGGGAGTACTTGCGAGGGGCATCGTTCCGGGAGGCCAACTCTCGGGCGCCAACGCAAGCGAGGGACACAGTGCTCGCGCGGTTGCAGGACTCGACCGTTGCACGGCTGGCGATGTGCAGGCCTTCTACGACGGGACGAGGAACAGGCACGATCTTGCGTGCGAGAATTTCTTCCGGGGAGACCCAGACGACGTCGCCTTCAGAGCGCGAGGCGGCCAGGCCTGCTTCGATGTCGTTGTGGGCTCGGATAGAGAGCGCTCGGGCTGGTCCGGTGAGGCCCGGGACGTTGGCCTTCTCGGAGACGACGTAGGCGAGCTCCGAACTGGACCCGAGGGCATGGAGGGTCGCGCGAGTGCTGCGATCGAGGCCGCGCCTGGTGGCGATGACGTCGAGGCTGTCCATCGTGGTGGAGCCGTGGGTCAGCTCACGGCAGGCAGCGCGGACCTCGGCGGCCGCACGCGTGAGGTCTGGGTCCAGACGAGCATCTGGGGCGGTGAGGTCATCCCAGCGGCTGGCGAGGTTGCTCCAGGCGCGGCCAGACTCGGCGATCGCCGGAGAGAGCCGGTCGTTGGGTTCGACGCGGCCGCCGATTTGTGCGGCGTCGACGAGCACCATGGCGGCACCGGCGAAGAGTCCCTGGGTGCGGGTGATGAGGACCATGTTCGTTGGCCAGGCGTCGGAGGCGAGGGTGCGGTGGGCCTGGATGTCCCACCCGGCGAGAGCGCGGGAGATCCGGGTGTCGTCCTCGACCGGTCGGCTGGCTTCGCCCCGGAGCGCCTGGGTGAACCGTCCGTCGATGTATCTGCCCGCGGCCGCCTCGGAGACGGTCATGCGGCGGATCCACTCGGTGGTCGGCGGTACTGCGTAGGGGGAGTGACGAAGGTTGAGCTCGATGGGGCGGTTGGTACCGAGCGCGGCCTGGTACCGGCTGCGGCCGTGCTGGTGCAGCGAGACACCGACGGCGTGGGCGCTGACGTACAGGGCGTGCATGATCCGGGCGCGAGCGGCCTCGAGGTCGCGGAAGCTCTCGGTGCGCTGGACCGGGATGTCGGCGCCGTAGCGGTGCACCAGGTCGCCGGCGTGACCGAGGGTCCTGGTCATCTGTGTCAGGCGCCGATCGGGCCGGCTCGCCGGCGGCCAGCTACTGCTGCGCAAACTCCTGCCGATCGCGTCCC